>NZ_JBJGYN010000024.1:0-73052 GCF_054050015.1 Geodermatophilus sp. SYSU D01176
GAGGACGAGTACACCGCCCGCACCGACCGCCAGCTGGTGCAGGTCGGCTTCATGCGCCGCTTCGACCCCGACCAACCCGAGGACCGCCGTCAGACCTCGTACTGGACGGCGCTGCGCGCGGCGAGGATCGGCTTCACGTGGTCGGCGATGACCTGCAGGTGCACCGGGTGGTCGGCGTAGCGCCGCCAGGCCTCGACGTCGGGGAAGTCGGCGACCAGCGCGGTGTGCGCGTTCCCCTCGCGCAGCCCGGCGTCCGGGCCGACCGCGAAGGAGGTCATCCCGCCCACCTCCTCGGGCAGCCGGCGAAGGGCGGCCAGGGTCTGCTCCCGGCGCTCCTCGTCGGCGTCGTCGGACCAGGTGAAGAGGACGACGTGGCGCAGCACGGCCGCGATCCTGTCAGCTCGGCGGTGCCGCCGCAGGGCCGGGCTCCCCGCAACGGCCGGTGACCGGGCTGGTTAGAGTCGCCGACCATGGGACGGCCGCTGCGGATCGCACTGCTGTCCTACCGCAGCAAGCCGCACAGCGGCGGGCAGGGCGTCTACGTCCGCGCTCTCTCCCGGGAGCTCACCGCCCTCGGGCACGGGGTCACCGTGGTCAGCGGCCAGCCCTACCCCGAGCTGGACGACGGCGTGCCGCTGACGCGGGTGCCGAGCCTGGACCTGTACCGGGAACCCGACCCCTTCCGCACGCCGCGGCCCGCGGAGTTCCGCGACCGGATCGACGTCCTCGAGTACGCCACGATGTGCACGGCCGGCTTCCCCGAGCCGCTGACCTTCAGCCTCCGGGCCGCCCGGCTGCTCCTCCCCCAGGCGCCGCTGTTCGACCTCGTGCACGACAACCAGTGCCTGGGGTCGGGGCTGCTGCAGCTCACCCGTGCCGGCGTGCCGACGGTGGCCACCGTGCACCACCCGGTCGCGATCGACCGCGACCTGGAGCTGGCCGCCGCGCCGTCCCTGCGTCGCCGGCTCAGCCTGCGCCGCTGGTACGGGTTCACGCGCATGCAGGCCCGCGTGGCACCGCAGCTGGACGGCGTCACCACCGTCTCGGAGAACTCCCGCCGCGACATCGAGACCCACCTCGGCGTCCCGGCCGAGGCCATCTCGGTCATCCCGGTGGGCATCGACCCCGGCGTCTTCACGCCGCCCCCCGCCGACCGGCCCCGGGACCCGGACTCGATCGTCGTCACCACCAGCGCCGACGTCCCGCTCAAGGGGCTGGTGCACCTGCTCGAGGCGGTCGCCAAGCTGCGCACCGAGCGGGCGGTGCGGCTGACCGTCGTCGGCACCGCGCGGCCGGGCGGGCCGGCCGAGGCCGCACTCGACCGGCTGGCCCTGCGCGACGCCGTCCGCTTCACCGGCCCGCTGCCGGAGGCCGACCTGGTCGCGCTGCTGCAGAGCGCCGCCGTCGTCGCCATCCCGTCCCTGTACGAGGGCTTCTCGCTCCCGGCGATCGAGGCCATGGCCTGCGGCACCGCGCTGGTCACCACCGACGCCGGGGCGCTGCCGGAGGTCGTGGGCAGCAAGGCGGGCCTGCGGGCGCGCGCCGGCGACGTCGGCGAGCTGACCGCGGCGCTGCAGCTGGTGCTCGACTCGCCGTCCCTCGCCGACCAGCTGGGCCGGGCCGGCCGGCGCCGGGTGCTGGCCTCCTACACCTGGCGGTCGACCGCCGAGCGGACGGCGGAGTGGTACGCCGAGGTGCTGGACCGGAAGCGCGGCACGTGCTGACGGTGGACTACGAGCGGCTGGACCTGCGCCCGGGGATGACCGTCCTGGACCTGGGCTGCGGCGAGGGCCGGCACGCGTTCGAGGCCTACCGGCGCGGCGCCCGCGTGGTCGCCGTCGACCGGGGCGCGTCCGAGGTCGGGACGACGAAGCGCTGGCTGGGCGCCATCGCCGACGCGGGCGAGGCCCCGGCGGGCGCGGCGTACGAGGTGGTGCGCGCCGACCTCCTGGCGCTGCCCTTCCCCGACGACAGCGTCGACCGGGTGATCGCGTCGGAGGTGCTCGAGCACATCCCCGACGACGCCACCGCGATCGCCGAGATCGCCCGCGTGCTCAAGCCGGGCGGCACGGTCGCGGTGACCGTGCCGCGGTACGGCCCGGAGCGGGTCTGCTGGGCTCTGTCGGACGCCTACCACGCCAACGAAGGCGGCCACATCCGCATCTACCGGGGCGACGTGCTGAGGGCGCGGCTGTCCGCCGCCGGCCTGGTGCCGGGCGGCCAGCACCACGCGCACGCGCTGCACGCGCCGTTCTGGTGGCTCAAGTGCGCCGTCGGCGTCGACCGCGACCCGGCCGCCGTCCGCGCCTACCACCGGCTGCTGGTGTGGGACCTGACCGAGCGGCCGTGGCCGACCCGGTTCGCCGAGCGGCTGCTGGACCCGGTGATCGGCAAGAGCCTGGTGGTCTACGCGCGGAAGCCCGTCCTGACCTCGGCCGTGGAGCCCGAGCTGGAGCGGACCGCTGTCTGAGCTGCTCCCCGAGCTGCCCGGCGTCCTGAGCGGGGAGCAGGTGCGCGCCACCGTCGCGGCGATCGCCGCCGAGCAGGACGCCGACGGCGCGCTGCCCTGGTTCCGCGGTGGGCAGCTGGACCCCTGGGACATGGTCGAGGCCGCGATGGCCCTGGACGTCGGCGGGGAGCACGACCGGGCGCGGGCGGCCTACCGGTGGCTGGCCCGCCGGCAGCGGCCGGACGGCTCGTGGGCCGCGGAGTACCGGGACGGCGCGGAGGTCTCCCCCGCCGCGGAGAGCAACCACGCCGGCTACCTGGCGGTCGGGGTCTGGCACAGCTGGCTGTGCACCGGCGACGAGGAGCTGGTCGCCGCAGCGTGGCCCGCCGTGCGCCGCGGCCTGGACCTGGTGACCCGCATGCAGCTGTCCGGCGGCGCGGTCGGCTGGGCGCTGCGGCCCGACGGCACCGCCGACGACACCGCGCTGCTCACCGGCAACGGCAGCCTGTTCCAGGCGCTGCGCTGCGGGGTCGCGCTGGCCGGCCTGACCGGTGAGCCCCAGCCGGACTGGGAGCTCGCCGTCACCGACCTGGGTGCCGCGCTGCGCGGCCGGCCGGAGGCCTTCGCCGACCGGTCGCGCTACTCGATGGACTGGTACTACCCGGTGCTGGGCGGCGCGGTCACCGGCGAGGCGGCCGACGCCCGGCTGGCGGCCGGCTGGGACCGCTTCGTCGTCCCCGGGCTGGGGGTGCGCTGCGTCGCCGACCGGCCGTGGGTGACCGGAGCGGAGACCTGCGAGCTGGCCCTGGCGCTGGCCGCTGCCGGCCGCCCGGACGCCGCGCTGGAGCAGGTGGCGGCGATGCAGCACCTGCGGGCGGACGACGGGTCGTACTGGACCGGCTACGTCTACCCCGACGACGCCCGCTGGCCGGTCGAGCGGACGACGTGGACCGCGGCGGCCGTCGTCCTCGCCGCCGACGCCCTCTCCGGCGCGACCCCGGCGGCGGGCCTGTTCACCGACCCGGGCGCGCTGCCCGCGGCCGGGACGGGAGCATCACAGGAGACCGCCGGTTGGCTGCCCGGCGCTGCGGGCAGGGGGAGGCCGTGAGCAGCTCTCCCCGCCCCGGCGACGTCGCCGTCGTCGTCATGAGCCAGAACCGCCGCGAGGACCTCCTGCGCACGCTGCCCCGCCACGAGGCGCCGGTCGTGCTCGTCGACAACGCCTCCACCGACGGCACCGTCGAGGCGGTGCGCGCGGCCCTGCCCGAGGTGACGGTCGTCCCCCTGGAGCGCAACGTCGGGTCCTACGCGCGCACCCTCGGCGTCGAGCGGGCCGGCACCGAGTTCATCGCCTTCGCCGACGACGACTCGTGGTGGGCGCCCGGCGACCTCGCCCGCGCCGTGGAGGTCATGCGGGCGCACCCGCGGCTCGCGGTGCTCAACGCGCGGATCCTGGTCGGCCCCGAGGAGCGGCTCGACTCGTTCTGCACGGAGCTCGCGCGCAGCGCCCTGGGGACGCCCGACGACCTGCCCGGCCCGGCGCTGCTCGGGTTCATCGCCTGCGGCGCGCTGGTGCGCACCGAGGCCTTCCTGGCCGTCGGCGGCTTCGACCCCGTCGTCCGCTTCCCCGGCGAGGAGGAGCGGCTGTCGCTGGACCTGGCCACGGCCGGCTGGGGCATCGCCTACGTCGACGGCGTCACCGTGCACCACCACCCCTCGACGAGGCGGTCCGCACCGGAGGGCCGGCGGACGGCCATCTGGCGCAGCCGGCTGCTCACCGCGGTGATGCGCCGTCCGTGGCCGGAGGTGACCGGACTGGTGCTGGAGGCGCTGCGGACCGGCGCGCCCGAGCGCCGCGGGCTGCTGCGCGCGCTGCCGGAGGTGCCCGCCGCGCTGCGCCGCCGCCGGGTGATCCCGGAGCGCGTCCGCGCCGACCTGCGCGTGCTGGCCGAGGCCGCGGCATGACGACGACGAAACGCGCCGTCACGGCCGGCCTCCCTGCAGGGCCCCGGCGCGAGCCTGCGAGCGATGGGGGGCAGGGAGGTCCTTTCAGCGATCCGCGGGTGTCGGTCGTCGTCATCACCCACCAGCGCCGCGACGAGGTGCTGCTCGCCCTCTCCCGGCTGGTCGCGCTGCCCGAGCAGCCGCACGTCGTCGTCGTGGACAACGGCTCGACCGACGGGACGTCACAGGCGGTCGCCGAGCGGTTCCCGCAGGTGGAGCTGGTCGCCAGCCCGGAGAACCTCGGTGCGATCGGCCGCAACGTCGGCGTGGCCCGGGTGCACACCCCCTACGTCGCGTTCTGCGACGACGACACCTGGTGGGACCCGGGCTCGCTGCGCGCCGCCGCCGACGTCCTCGACGCGCACCCCCGCCTGGCGGTGCTGACCGCCCGGATCCTGGTCGAGCCCGGTGGCCGCGAGGACCCGATCGTCCCCGAGCTGCGCGACTCCCCCGTGCGGGGTGCGGACTGGCTGCCCGGCCCGGCGCTGGGCTCCTTCCTGGCCGGCGCGTCGGTGCTGCGCCGCGAGGCCTTCACCGAGGTGGGCGGCTTCTGCGAGCGGCTGTGGCTCGGCGGCGAGGAGGAGCTGATGGCCGGCGACCTCGCCGCCGCCGGGTGGGAGCTGTGCTACCTGCCCGCGCTCACCGTGCACCACCAGGCGTCGAAGGCCCGGGACTCCCACCGGCGGCGCCGCGACGGCATCCGCAACACCCTCTGGACGACGTGGCTGCGCCGTCCCGCCCGCCCGGCGCTGCGCCGGACGCTGCACCTGCTGCAGACCCTGCCGCGGGACCGGGTGACCGCCCAGGGCCTGTGGGCCGCGGCCCGCGGGCTGCCGTGGGTGCTGCGTGAGCGGCGGGTGCTGCCGCCGCACGCCGAGGCCCGCTTCGCCGCCCTCGAGCACGCCCAGCGGACGTCGACCGCCCGCCGCTACGTCAGCTGACCGGTCCGACGGGGCCGCCCGCGGGAGACGCCGGATGCTGGTCGGTCAGCAGCGCGGCGAGCTCCGGGCGGCTGCTCACCCGCAACTTCGCGAAGACCGCCTTCACGTGGTCGCGCAGCGTGTGGGGTGAGATCCACAGCCGCTGGGCGATGTCCGGGACGGAGCCACCGGCCAGGAGCAGCTGGGTCACCTGCTGCTCCCGCGGAGTGAGGTCCCCGAGAGCGAGGACCACGGGCGCCAGCTCGGCGCGCCCGGCCGGCTCCACGACGACGGCCACCCGCACCGCGGGAGGGTCCTGCTCGCCGGAGCCGGCCAGGCAGGTGCCGCGCACGAGCACGTAGCGCCCGCTCCGGCCCCGGACCCGTGCCTTCGCCGGGCCGCCGGACACCGTCCCGGCGGCCAGCAGCCGCGCCTGCCGGGCGACGGCGACGACGACGGGCGGCGGGTCGGCCCCGGCGTCGGGCAGGTCCCGCAGCCACCGGTCGGCCTCCTCGCTGCGGACCTCCACCCTGTCGTCGCCGTCCAGCACGAGGACTCCGGGCCCTCCGCTCACGGGCGGGCCGCCGGTGACGGCGAGGGCCGTGCGCAGCCCGGAGGCCACGTGCCCGAGCAAGCCGGCCATCCACTCCTCGTCGGCCGCGCTGAACGCCGGGGCATCCGCCCGGCGGGTCAGGCAGATCTCGCCCCAGCAGGCATCACCGGTACGGACGACCGCGCGCAGCTCGTCACCGAACCCCTCGGGGGCGTACAGCCGGCGATGGCGCGAGCTGCGCTCCAGGTGTCCTCCCGTCGCCGCGCCGAGCCGGGCCACCGGGCGGCGACGCCGGGCCAGGCGCGCGAAGCTGTTGACGTCGTCGGTCGCCAGCTCGTGCGCCACCAGCCCCCGGTAGAGGGAGGGGGACACGTTGGTCGCAACGACACCGGTGCCGAGCATCGTCCCGGGATCGGTCAGCACCCAGCCGGACGCGTGGGACGGGACCACCGGTGCGATCAGCGCGGCGACCTGGGCCAACAGCTCCAGGGGCAGCCGGCCGCGGGCGCAGGCGCGGACGACGGCGTCGCGAGCGGCGGCCCGCTCGGGGGCACGACCCACGGCACCACCATGCGTCGCCCGGCCCGCCAGCGTCCACCCCCGCCGGTGCCGGGGATCCCCCACCTGCGGGATGGACCGGCGCGCGCGCCGGTGCCCACCATGGCCGGCGACAGCCGATCGGCGCGGCAGGGAGCACGCCATGCGAGAGGACATCCACCCAGTGGTCGTCGTCGGCGCGGGACCGACCGGGCTGGCGGTCGCCGCGGAGCTCGGCCTGCGCGGCGTGGCGGTGGTGGTCCTGGAGCGCGGGGACGCCGCGGGCGCGGCCTGGCGCAGCCGCTACCGGGCCCTGCGGCTCAACAGCGGCCGGGCCTTCTCCGCGCTGCCGGGACTGCGCTTCCCCCCGGAGACGCCGGTGTTCCCGACGCGCGACCAGTTCGTCGCCTACCTCGACGCGTACGCGGCCCGGCACGGGATCGCGGTGCGGACCGGGGTCCACGTCCGCAGGATCGACCGCGACCCGGCCGGCTGGCGGCTGGACACCGACATCGGGCCGGTGACCGCCGCCCAGGTGGTCGTCGCCACCGGTCTGCTGGCCGAGCCGCGGCTGCCCGCCGCCCTGGCCGGGGCCCCGGCCGGACTGCCGGTCGTCCACTCCGCCCGGTACGTCGACGCCACCCCGTACGCGGGGCGCGACGTGCTCGTGGTCGGCGCCGGCTCCTCCGGCATGGAGATCGCGCACGACCTGGTCTCGGGAGGTGCGCGCCGCGTCCTGCTGTCGGTCCGGACGCCGCCCAACGTGCTGCCCCGAGCGGTGGCGGGCCGGCCCGGGGACCTCGCCGTCCACCTGCTGGAGCGGCTGCCCCCGCGGCTGGCCGACCCGCAGGCGCGGCTGGTCCGCCGGCTGACCATCGGCGACCTGGCGCCATGGGGGCTCCCGGTGCCCGCCACCGGTCCGTTCGCGCGGCTCCGGGAGCCCGGTGACGCGGGTCCGGCCGTCGTCGACCGGGGTGTGGTCGACGACGTCCGGGCCGGCCGGATCGCCGTCGTCCCCGCGCTCTCCGGGGCCGACGGCGACGGCGGGCTGCGGCTGGCCGACGGGAGCACCGTCCGGGTCGACGCCGTCGTCGCCGCCACGGGGCTGACCAGCGGGCTGACGCCGCTGGCGGGGCACCTGGGGGTGCTGGACGCCGCCGGGCTGCCCACGGCCACGGACGACCGCGCCGCGCTCCCGGGCCTGCGGTTCGTCAACTTCGGGATGACCCCCGGCCTGCTGCGGGCCGCCGGGGTCCGCGCCCGCCGCACCGCGGCCGCGGTCGCGGGGGAGGCGTCGAGCCGCACGACGGCGACCCCGGTCAGCCCTTGACGTAGGACAGCTTCTCGGTGACCAGGTCGTCCCGGACGGTGAACAGGTCGATTCCCCGCACGGAGCCGGCACCGGTGCCGCTCCCCCACCGGTAGGTCCAGCGCACCACCGCCCGCTCGCCGCAGACGAGCACCTCCTCGGTCTCGAACCGGGCGCCGGGCGTGGCGAACACCTGCTCCCAGCACCGGCGCACCGCGCCCTGCCCGCAGTGCCGGCGCCCGGCGGGCGGATCGGTCGACTCGAACACGCAGTCCTCGGCCATCGCAGCCATGACCGCGTCGACGTCGCCGCGGCCGAAGGCCTCGAGGAACCGGCGGACGACACCCGCTGTTCCTGTCAGGGCGCCCACCGGGCCGCTCACGGCCGGGCCTCCAGCACCAGGTTGAACGGCGTCCCCGCCGCTCGCCGGACCCGGTCGAAGCCGGCCGCCGTCAGGACCTCGCGCAGCCGGGCCTCCCCGGCCTGGGCGCCGAGAGCGACGCCGACCTCCTGCGCCCGCGAGCCGGGGGTGCAGATCATCGTGGAGGCCGAGTAGAACACCCGCCCCACCGGGGTGAGGTTGTCCTCCGGCCGGTCCCCGGCGTAGGGCTCGACGAGCATCCAGGTGCCGTCCCCGGCGAGGGTCTCCCGCACGTGGCGGGCCGCGCCCACCGGGTCCCCCATGTCGTGCAGGCAGTCGAAGAAGGTCACCAGGCCGTAGCCGCGGCCCGGGTAGTCCTTCGCCGTCGCCACCTCGAAGGTGCACCGGTCGGCGACCCCGGCCTCCTCCGCCCGCCGCCGGGCAGCCTCGATCGACGGGCCGTGTGAGTCGAAGCCGGCGAACGCCGACCCCGGGAAGGCCCTGGCCATCAGGATCGTCGAGGAGCCGTGGCCGCAGCCGACGTCGGCCACCTGGGTGCCGGCCCGCAGACGGTCGGCGACCCCGTCCAGCGCCGGGATCCACGCGTCCACCAGGTTGGCGGTGTAGGTCGGCCGGAAGAAGCGCTCGGTGCCGTCGAAGAGGTCGCGGTCGTGCGCTCCCCAGTCCACGCCCGTGCCGGTGCGGAAGGCGTCGGCGACCAGGTCGACGTCCTTGATGGTCGAGGCGGCGACCTGCAGACCACCCGGGGCGAACAGGGGATTGTGCTCGTCGGTGAGCGCGAGCGCCTGCTCCGGTGAGAGCCGGTAGCGGTGCTCCTCGGCGTCGTACTCCGCGTACCCGCTCGCCGCCTGGGCGGCGAGCCACTCGGCCACGTAGCGCTCCTCGGTGCCGGTCCGGTCCGCCAGGTCCGCGGCACCGGTCCAGGTGCCGTCGGCCATGGCGCGGTAGAGCCCGAGCCGGTCCCCCAGGAGGACGGTGGCGCCGTGCAGCACGGCACCGAGGTCGCCGACGAAGCGGCCGACGAACTCCTGCAGCCGCTCCTCGTCGATCGGACGGGGCTCGATCGTGACGGTCATCGCGTGCTCCTCTCGTCCTGTACCTGCGACGGCGGGAGACTAGGAACGGCCGGTTGCAGCCCGATGGCGGCCGGCCGAGCAGATCCCGCTACCGGGAGTGGTGCGGTGACGGCAGGACGACGGCCGCCCGGGCCCCAGCGTCTGGAGATCCGGCTGCTGGGCCCCTTCACGGTGCTGAAGGACGGCGTGCCCGTGCCGCCGGCGGCTTTCGGCGGGCGGCTGGCCCGCCGCCTCACCCGGGTGCTGGCCAGCCGGCCCGGCCGGCCGGTGAGCCGGGACGCGCTCGCCGACGTCCTGTGGCCGCACGACCGGCCGGCCGACCCGGACGCCAACCTCGCCGTCCTCGTGCACCGCGCCCGGCGGGCGATGGGCGCGTCCACCGCGCTGCGGACGACGCCGACGGGCTACCTGCTGGCCACCGACGCGCACTGCTCGGTGGACACCGAGCGCTTCCTGCGCGCGGTCGCGGAGGGGCGGGCCGGCCTCGGCGCCGGCCCGCCCCGGCCCTGCGCTGCGCTGCCTGGCCGAGGCGCTCTCCTGGTGGAGCGGCGACCCGCTGCCGGAGGACGACGACGGGGACTGGGCGCTCGACCACCGCGAGTCCGTCCGCCGGGCGAGGGAGCAGGCGCTCACCGGTGCCGCGGAGGCCGCGCTGCTCCTCGGCGACCCGTCCCGGGCCGTCGACTGGGCCGGTCAGGCGGTCGCGTTGGCGCCGCTGGACGAGCCGGCCGCCCGCCTGCTGGCCCGGGCGCGGGTGGCTGCGGGGGACCGGGCCGGGGCGCTGGCCGCGCTGGACGCGGTCCGGGACCGGCTGGCCGACGAGCTGGGGGTCAACCCCACGCCGGAGACCGCCCGCCTGCGCGTGCAGGTCCTCCGCGGCGACGTCCCGGCACCCGCCCATCCGGGGGTGGGTGCCGCCCGCGCCGTCCCCGGCCCGCCGTTCGTGGGCCGCGACGAGGAGCTCGCCGCGCTGCTCGGGCTGGTCCGGCGCCGCGGCGGGGGGATCGCGCTCGTGGCCGGCCGGGCGGGCAGCGGCAAGTCCCGCCTGCTGGCCGAGCTCGCCGCCTGCGCCGGCACCCCTGTGGTGGCCGCCCGGGCGTTCCTCCCGGAGCGGGGCACGCCCTGGGGCCTGGTCCGGAACCTGCTGCGCTCGGCCGCCGCTGCCTGCCCCGACGTCCCGGCGGCCCTGCCCTCCCGGCACCGGGCGGCCCTGGCCGAGCTGCTGCCTGAGCTGGCTGGCGGCAACGAGGTGGGTGACCGGAGCCCGCTGGAGCCACGGACGAGGCGCGCGCTGCTGACCGAGGCGGCGGTGCGGCTGCTGGGCGCGACGACCGCGGGCGGTGCGGTCGTGCTCGTCGACGACGTGCAGTGGAGCGACGCCAGCAGCCTGCACCTGCTCGCCCTCGTGGCCCACCGGCTCGACGGCATCACCCTGGTCCTCGCCTTCCGCCCGGAGGAGGCGGGCCCGGGCACGCCGGCCGCCGACCTGGTCGCCGGCCTCGAGGCCACCGGGCCCGTCCGGTCCCTGTTCCTCGGCCCGCTTCCCCCGGCGGCGCTCGCCGAGCTGGTCCCCTCCGGCGCACTGCTCGACGTGCTGGTCTCGCACACCGACCGCACGCCGTTCGCCGTGGCCGAGGTCCTGACCGCCCTCGAGGAGGAAGGCCGGGTCGTGCCGGGTGCCGGAGGGCGCTGGTTCCCCCGGTCCGACGACGCGGGATCACGCGCGGAGCAGCTGGCCCGGGAGGGGCAGCGACGCTCCGTGCTGTCCCGGACCCGGCGGCAGGACGAGGCCGGCCGCGCCGTGCTGTCGGTGCTGGCCCTGCTCGGCCGCGAGACGCCGATCCCCCTGGTCGCCGCGGCGGCGGGCCGGCCGGAGATCGACGTGGCCGCGGCGCTGGACCGCCTGCTGCGCGCCGAGCTGGTCCGGCCGGGGGCGGCCGGCTGGGCGGTCGGCCACGACCTCGTCGGTGAGGCGGTCGCGGACGGGCTCCTGCCGGCGGAGCGCTCCGCGCTGCACGCCCGGCTGGCCGGCGCACTCGCCGCGGGCGCCGCGGTGCCGGGTGAACGCGCCCGGCACCTGCTGGGCGCCGGGGACCCGGCCTCGGCCGCCGCTGCGCTGGCCGCGGACGCGGCCGAGCAGCTGAGCCGCCACGCCAACGAGGAGGCCGGCCACTTCGCCGGGCGGGCGCTCACCCTGGACCCTCCCGGTCCGCTGCGCGCGGAGCTGCTCGGCATCCGGGCCGAGGCCCGTGCCCGCACCGGGGACCTGGTCGGCGCCCGCGCCGACCTCCGCGCCGCGCTACGCCTGCCGCGGGAGGGCCCCGATCGGGCCAGGCTGCTGGCCAGGCTGGCGATGCTCAACGCCGGCGCCGAGGACCTGCGGCACGCGTCGGAGCTGGCGGAGCTGGCCCTGGTGGAAGCCGGACCCGACCATGCCGCCCGGGCCCGAGCGCTCGCCGTCGCGGCCGTGGTCGACATGAACCTGCAGCGGCGGGTCCGGGCGGCACGGCGGGCGGAGGAGGCGCGCCGGCTGTTCGCCGGCCTGGGGGACGCACACGGGGTCGCCGACGTCCTCGACGCCCGGGCCATGGCCGGTTTCCTGGACGGTGGGATCACCGCGGGCGTCACCCGCTTCGCCGAGGTCGCCCGCCTCTACACCGACCTGGGCGACCTGCTGCGCGTGGTCACCCCCCGGTCCACGCGGGCCCACGCGCTGCTGTTCGCCGGGCGCCCCGCCGAGGGCCTCCCCGACAGCGACGCCGCGGTGCGCCTGGCCCTGGACCTCGGCGCCCTGGAGGCCGAGGCGTACGCCCGCTGGCACCGGTCCGAGTTGCTGACCGGCTGCGGCCGCGTCGAGGAGGCGCTCGAGGACGCCGCCCGGGCGCTGGCCGCGGCCGAGCAGCTGGCGCACCGGGGCTGGACGGCCACAGCCCTGCGCGCGCAGGGGCTAGCGCTCCGGGCATCCGGGCGGACGCCCGCGGCCGAGTCCGTGTTCCGTCGGTCGCTGGCCGCAGCGGCCGGCCTGCCCCTGTTCACCTGCTGGGCCCACGCCCAGCTCGCCCTCGTGCTGACCGACCAGGGGCGGCTGGCCGAGGCCGCGGACCACGTCGCACGCGCCCTGGCCACGGGGCCGCCCCTGGGTCGCTACGAGGCCCGCCTGGCCGAGGTGGTGCTGGCCCGGGCCCGCGGCGACCCCGATGCGGGCGCCCTCGCCGCCGGGGCTCTACGGCGGGCCCGCTCCGGCGGGCACCTCATGAGCGCGCGGCTGCTCGCCGCCGGGGAGGGTCAGGACCGGCGGCCGTGACGGCGTCCGCCCGGACCGCCCGCCGCTACGTCTCCTCAGCGTCCAGGACGGCTGGACCACGCCCAGCGGACGTCGACCGCACGGCGCTACGTCAGCTGACCCAGCGGCGTTTTCCGCGGAAACCGCCGGACCGCGGGCTCAGCGGGCGCAGGCGATGCAGGTGCGCGCGGCGGGGCGGGCGGCCAGCCGCTCGGGCGCGATCGGCTTCCCGCAGGACTCACAGCGGCCGTAGGTGCCGGCCTCGAGGGCGGTGACCGCTGCGTCGACGTCGGCCAGCCGGCGGCGCGCCTGCTCCAGCAGCGCCGCCACCTGCTGGCGCTCGAACGCGATCGTCGCGCCCTCCGGGTCGTGCTCGTCGTCGGCGTTGGAGGACCTCGACGCGGCGACGACGGCGTCGAACTCCCCGGTCAGCGCGGCGATCTGGGCCAGGACCGCGGCCCGCTCGCCGGCCAGCGCGTCCTCAGCGGTCACGGCGCAGCAGCCGCAGCGACCCGGTGCCGGGCAGCTCGGTGAACTCCCCCGACGCGAGCACCCGCCGGTAGACCCCGTAGGGCGCCTGCCCGCCGTCGGCCGGGTCGGGGAAGACGTCGTGGATGGCCAGCGTGCCGCCGACCGCCAGCTTGGCCACCCAGGCGTCCTGGTCGCGGCGGGCCGACTCCTCGGTGTGCGAACCGTCGAGGAACAGCAGCGCCAGCGGGGTGGCCCACAGCGGGGCGAGGGTCTCCGAGCGGGCGACGACGGCGATGACGACGTCCTCGGCGCCGGCGTCGGCGATCGTCCGGCGGAACCGCGGCAGCGTGTCGACCAGCCCGACGGCGGGGTCGACCAGCGCCGGGTCGTGGTACTCCCAGCCCGGCTGGTGCTCCTCCGAGCCGCGGTGGTGGTCGACGGTGACCACCTGCCGGCCGGTCTCCCGCGCCGCGGCGGCCAGGTAGAGCGCCGACTTCCCCATCCAGCTGCCCACCTCGAGCAGCGGCCCCGGGACGGCGACCGTCCGGGCCGCCTCGTACAGCGCCGCCCCCTCGTCGTCGGGCATGAAGCCGGGAGCGGCGCGGGCGGCGGTGAGCAGGTCGGGGGTCACGGTCCCAGCCTCGCTCACCGGGCGAAGCGGGCCCGCAGCGCGGTCAGCCGCCGCTCGGTGGCCGCGCCGGCCGCGGTGCCGGCGGCCTTGGCGAAGAACGCGCCGGCCGCCGTCGTCACCGGGACGGCGAGCACCAGGGCGATCGAGCCGACCAGCGTGCGGATCACCTCCTCGGCCATCGCCGAGCTGGTGAGGACGACGTCCCACGGCTGGGCGTAGACCTCGAACAGCATGAGCAGCGGCAGCGAGGCGCCCGCGTACGCGAAGACGATCGTGTAGACGGTCGAGGCGATGTGGTCGCGGCCCACGGCCATCCCGCGGCGGTACAGCTCCCCCCAGCTCATGCCGGGATCGACCTCGTGCAGCTGCCAGATCGCCGAGGCCTGGGTGATCGTCACGTCGTTGAGCACGCCGAGCCCGGCGACGACCACGCCGGCGAGCACCAGGCCGGAGAAGTCGATGGCCGGGTCGTAGGTCTGCAGCCGCACCGTCTCCTCGCTGGTCAGGCCGGTCAGCCGCGCCGTGGCCACCGCCACCGCCCCGAGGACGGCGACCAGCGCCAGGCCGAACATCGTGCCCACCAACGCCGTCGTCGTCCGGGCCGAGAAGCCGTGCGCCAGGTAGAGGACGACGAACATGATCGCGGCCGAGCCGACCAGGCTGACCAGCGTGGGCGAGGAGTCCCCCAGCAGGCCGGGCAGCAGGAACTGCAGCATCACGAAGAACGCGAACGCCAGGCCGACCAGGGCGGCCAGCCCCCGCAGCCGGGCGACGGCCACGGTGACGACGGCGAAGGCGACGGTGAGGGCGACGATCGGCACGTCCCGCTCGTAGTCGTAGAACGCGTACAGGCCGGCGCCCTCCGCCCCGGGGTCCCGGGTGAGCACGAGGACGTCCCCCTCGGCGATCCCGGCGGCGTAGACCTCCGCCGGGAGCTCGAGCTGCTGGAACTCCCCCGCGCCGACTCCGTCGAGCACCTCGACGACGACGGTGGCGCAGGTCAGCTGCTGCGCCGGCTGCCCCTCCCCGCCGGGGAACGAGCAGTCGTAGGGCTCGACCGTCGAGACCCGGCCCTCGGGATAGGTGGTCCCCGGCGGGAGGAACAGCTCGGCGGCCTGCTCGGCGCGGCTCGGCTCGCCCGAGGGCCACAGCACCACCAACCCGACGACCGTGGCCAGGCCCATCGGCACGAGCAGCAGCAGCATCAGCCAGACCGCGCGCCGTCTCCGGGCCAGGACCTCGGGGGTCGGCGGCGGCGCGTCCGGGTCGGGACCGTGGCTGTGGGTGGCACTCGACGGCACCCGGTCAGGCTAGGAGCTCAGGTCCGGCGGGCCGGTCGCGACACCGGGACTCAGGCCGGTCCGCCCTCCCGGTCGACGCGGTCGTCCACCACCCCCTCCCCCTCGACCGTGAAACGCAGCCACAACCCGGACAGCTGCAGCGGGCGGGTGATCGCCGGGGGCGGGGCGACCAGCACGACGTCCACGCCCCGCGGCTGGCCCAGCTTCTGCAGCTGCACCAGCACGGCCACCCCGGCGGAGTTGAGGTAGGTGGTGCCCCGGAGGTCCAGGCGCACCTGCCGCAGGTCCGGGCGGCCGAGCAGCAGGTCGGTCATCGTCCGGACCAGGGGACGCCGGGCTCCCTCGGTCAGCTCGCCACCGACGGTCAGCGTCGCGACGTCGCCGTCCAGGTCGGTGGTCACCTCCGGCTCCACGTCGGCGTGCCCCTGCTGTTCCGGTTCCCCCTGCGCTCGGGGGGCGCTGGTGTCGTCCACGGCCGTTCCCTGCCCCGGGGACGCGCCGCTCACGCGCGGGCCATCGTGTCGCGTGCCTACCGTCGGGCCCATGCACCCCTCCTGGAGCACCGCGGACATCCCCTCGCAGACCGGCCGCACCGTCGTGGTGACCGGGGCGACCAGCGGCCTGGGCCTGGTCACCGCCCGGGAACTGGCCCGCGCGGGCGCGCGGGTCGTCCTGGCCGTGCGCGACCCCGCGCGCGGCGAGCGGGCCGCCACCACGATGTCCGGGGACGTCGAGGTGCGGCGGCTGGACCTGGCCGACCTGGCCTCGGTGCGGGCGTTCGCGGCCGGCTGGAGCGGCGACCTCGACGTCCTGGTCGACAACGCCGGGATCATGATGGTGCCGGCCGGGCGGACCGTGGACGGGTTCGAGCGGCAGTTCGGCACCAACCACCTCGGCCACTTCGCGCTCACGGTCCTGCTGCTCCCGCACGTCACCGACCGGGTGGTGACGCTGTCGTCGTCCGTGCACCGGGCCGGGCGGATCGACCTCGACGACCTCAACTGGGAGCGCCGTCCGTACTCGGCCACCGGCGCCTACGCGCAGTCCAAGCTGGCCAACCTGTTGTGCACCCTGGAGCTGCAGCGCCGGCTGAGCGCGGCCGGCTCCCGGGTGCGGGCGCTCGCGGCGCACCCCGGCTGGGCGGCCACCGAGCTGCAGGGCCGGACCGGCAACCCGATCAGCGACCGGGCGATGCGGCTGGGCAACCTGCTGGTCGCGCAGTCCGCCGAGCAGGGCGCGCTGCCGACGCTGGCCGCCGCCGTCCTGGACCTGCCCGGCGGCAGCTACCTGGGCCCGCGCGGCCTGGGCGAATGGCGCGGGGCGCCCACGCTGGTCGGTCACTCACCGGCGGCCAGTGACCCGGAGCTCGCCCGGCAGCTGTGGGTGGCCTCCGCCGAGCTGACTGGCGTGGACATGCCCGCCGCGGTCGCCTGAGCGAGCCGGGAACAAATCTCGGCGGTGGACGTTTACTCCGGTGCATGCTCGAGGTATTCTCCAGTTGCCACTAGAGGATGACCTCGGGCAGCGAACACGCCAGTACGACCACCAGGAGGTTGACACAGCCATGGCCATGCTGACCGCCTACGACCCGTTCGCCGCCACGAACGCCGCCTTCCGGGCGCTGGACCAGCTGACCGGTCGCGGCGGCGGGCTGACCGCTCGCCCGCTGTCGGGCATGCCGATGGACGCCTATCGCGTCGGTGACAACTTCGTCGCCCACTTCGACCTGCCCGGCGTCGACCCCGGCTCGATCGACCTGCAGGTCGAGGGCACCACGCTGACCGTCACCGCGGAGCGCTCGGTGCCGCAGGTGGAGAACGCCGAGTGGGCGATCGCGGAGCGGCCCTACGGCAGCTACACGCGGCAGCTCGTCCTCGGCCGCAGCCTGGACACCGACCGGCTGGAGGCGCACTACCACGACGGCGTGCTCACGGTGAGCATCCCGGTCGCCGAGAAGGCGAGGGCCCGCAAGATCACGGTCAGCCGCGCCGACACGCCGGTCGCCGTGGAGGGGCGGACCATCGAGGGCGAGTCGTCGGAGCGCAAGTCCGTCGAGAGCTGATCGGCGACTCCCCGAGGGCCGGGTCCACGCGGACCCGGCCCTCGTGCCATCCACGACCCGGAGGCCCGCCATGACCACCGCACCCGGCTCACGGGAGGGCGACGACCCGGTCGGGCGCCTCGACGACCCCGACTTCCCCGCCCTGACCATGAGCCAGGCCGCCGCGCTGCTCGGCGTCCAGGCGGCCTTCCTGCGCAGCCTCGACACCGCCGGCGTCCTCCAGCCGCACCGCTCCCCCGGCGGACACCGCCGCTACTCCCGCCACCAGCTCGCCCTCGCCGCGCGGCTGCGCGGTCTGCTCGACGAGGGGCACACGCTGGCGTCGGCCGAGGTGATCCTCGGGCTGCAGGACGAGCTGGCCGACGCCCGGGCCGACAGCGAACGGCTGCAGGCCACCGTGGACCGGCTGCGGGGCGGGGACACCCGCGGGTGACGGGCGGCGCGCGGCACTGCATGCCCTAGGGGGGTACGGTTGTCCCGTGGACAGCACGGGAGCAACCGGCGGGCACGGCTACATCCACCGCAAGGACGACTACCTCAAGCGGCTGCGCCGCATCGAGGGTCAGGCCCGCGGGCTGCAGCGGATGGTCGAGGACGAGAAGTACTGCATCGACATCCTCACGCAGGTCTCGGCGATGACCAAGGCGCTGCAGTCGGTCGCCCTCGGCCTGGTCGAGGAGCACCTGTCGCACTGCGTCGTCCAGGCGGCCCAGGCCGGCGGCCGCGAGGCCGACGAGAAGGTCCGCGAGGCCGCCGAGGCCATCGCCCGGCTCGTCCGCTCCTGAGACACCCCCCCGAGAGGAACCCAGCGTGAGCACCGCCAGCTACACCGTCGTCGGCATGACCTGCGGCCACTGCGTCACCGCGGTGACCGAGGAGGTCAGCGCCGTCCCCGGGGTCACCGCCGTCGACGTCGACCTGGCCAGCGGCGGCCTGACCGTCACCAGCACCGAGCCGGTCGACGAGGGCGCCGTCCGCGCCGCCGTCGAGGAAGCCGGCTACGAGGTCGCCGGCAGCTGAGGGAGACCCCGATGAGCGCCCCCGACGTCCGGACCGGCGAGGTCGAGCTGCTGATCGGCGGCATGACCTGCGCGTCGTGCGCCGCGCGCGTCGAGAAGAAGCTCAACCGGATGGACGGCGTCACCGCGACGGTCAACTACGCCACCGAGAAGGCGCGGGTGTCCTTCGGCGGGAACGTCACGACCGACGACCTGATCGCCACCGTCGAGAAGACCGGCTACACCGCGGCGCTGCCCGAACCGCCCGCGCGGGAGGACGAGCCCGCCGACGACGACGCCAGCCGGCCCCTGCGGCAGCGGCTGCTGGTCTCCACGCTGCTCACCGTGCCGGTGGTCGCGATGGCGATGGTGCCGGCGCTGCAGTTCACCTCCTGGCAGTGGCTCTCGCTCACCCTGGCCGCGCCGGTCGTCGTGTGGGGTGGGCTGCCGTTCCACCGCGCCGCGTGGACCAACCTGCGGCACGGCACGGCCACCATGGACACCCTGGTCTCCCTCGGCACCGGGGCGGCGTTCCTCTGGTCGCTGTACGCGCTGTTCCTCGGCACCGCCGGGGAGCCGGGCATGACGCACCCCTTCGAGCTGACCATCGCCCGCACCGACGGCAGCGCGAACACCTACCTCGAGGCCGCGGCGGGCGTGACCACGTTCCTGCTGGCCGGGCGGTACGCCGAGGCCCGCTCCAAGCGCCGGGCCGGGGCGGCACTGCGCGCGCTGCTGGAGCTCGGCGCCAAGGAGGCCACGGTGCTGCGCGGCGGCACCGAGACGCGGGTGCCGGTGGACCGGCTGGCGGTCGGCGACCTGTTCGTCGTCCGGCCCGGGGAGAAGATCGCCACGGACGGCGTGGTGACCGAGGGTGCGTCGGCCGTCGACGCCTCGATGCTCACCGGCGAGTCGGTCCCGGTCGAGGTCGGCCCGGGCGACGCCGTCGCCGGCGCGACCGTCAACGCCGGGGGGCGCCTGGTGGTGCGGGCCACGCGGGTGGGGTCGGAGACGCAGCTGGCGCAGATGGCCCGGCTGGTGGAGGAGGCGCAGAACGGCAAGGCCGACGTGCAGCGGCTGGCCGACCGGGTCTCCGGCGTCTTCGTGCCCGTCGTGCTGGCGCTCGCCGTCGCGACGCTCGGTTTCTGGATCGGCACCGGAGCCGGCCTCCCCGCCGGGTTCACCGCCGCCGTCGCGGTGCTGATCATCGCCTGCCCGTGTGCGCTGGGGCTGGCCACGCCGACCGCGCTCATGGTCGGCACCGGCCGCGGCGCCCAGCTCGGCATCCTGATCAAGGGCCCGGAGGTGCTGGAGTCCACCCGCGCCGTCGACACCGTGGTGCTCGACAAGACCGGCACGGTCACCACCGGCCGGATGACCCTGGCCGACGTCGTCCCCGCGACCGGGGAGGACGCCGATCGGGTGCTGGCGCTGGCCGGCGCGGTCGAGTCCGGCTCCGAGCACCCGGTCGCGCGGGCCGTCGCGGAGGCGGCCGCCGCGCGCACCGGCCCGCTGCGGCCGGTCACCGGCTTCGCGAACGAGGCCGGGCTCGGCGTGCGGGGCGTCGTCGACGGGACGACGGTGCTCGTCGGGCGGGCCGGCCTGCTCGACGGCACCGCCGTCCCGGCGGAGCTCACCCGGGCGCAGGCCGAGGCGGAGGCCGCCGGGCGGACTGCCGTGCTCGTGGCGTGGGACGGCGTCGCCCGCGGGGTGCTCGCGGTCGCCGACGCGGTGAAGGGGACCTCGGCCGAGGCGGTGCGCCAGCTGCGCGACCTGGGCCTGGACCCGGTGCTGCTGACCGGCGACAACGCGACGGTGGCCCGCGCGGTCGCCGCCGAGGTCGGCATCGACGAGGTGGTCGCCGAGGTGCTGCCGCGAGACAAGGTCGACGTCGTCCGCCGGCTGCAGGCGGAGGGCCGGGTCGTGGCGATGGTCGGCGACGGGGTCAACGACGCCGCGGCGCTGGCGCAGGCCGACCTGGGGCTGGCCATGGGCACCGGCACCGACGTGGCGATCCAGGCCTCCGACCTCACCCTGGTGCGCGGCGACCTGCGCGCCGCGGCCGACGCGATCCGGCTGGCCCGCCGCACCCTCGCGGTCATCAAGGGCAACCTGTTCTGGGCGTTCGCCTACAACGTGGCGGCGATCCCGCTGGCCATGGCGGGGCTGCTCAACCCGATGATCGCCGGTGCCGCGATGGCGTTCAGCTCGGTGTTCGTGGTGACCAACAGCCTGCGGCTGCGCCAGTTCGCCCCGCTGCCGGGCAACGCGGACGCGACCACCGCCGTCCCGTCCGGACGGGCCGCGGTTCCCGTCTGACCCCCGTCGGACGATCGGAGGCACGACCATGACCGGGGACGAACGGCGCCGCTGGCTCACCCGCCTGCTCGCCGGAGCCGGAGCCGCCTGGGGGCTCATCCTGCTCGCCGCACCGCGGCGGGTCGTCGACGCCCTGTGCCCGGAGCTGCCCGGGTCCCGGCGCTGGGCGGTGCCGCTGCTGGGAGCCCGGCTCGTGGTCCAGCACGGCGCCGTCCTGGCCGTTCCGGAGCCGCGGGTCGTCCGCGTCGGCTCGGCCGTCGACCTGCTGCACGCCGCGAGCATGGCGCCGCTGGTGCGCTCGGCGCGCTACCGGCGAGCGGCGCTGATCAGCGGCACGGTCGCGGTGGGGTACGCCGCACTGGCCCCGGCCGTGGCACCACGGCCGGGGCGCCGGTGACGGTCAGCACCCCGCGGCGGCCGGAAGAGGTCGTGCGGCAGCACCGCCACGCCGGTCGGCACGTCCCGGGACCAGCCGGGCGCCGGTGTGCGCGCGCTCCCAGTAGAGCTGCGCCGACGACGGCCCGGTGCGGGTGAACCAGTAGACGGCGACGTCGGTCAGCAGCTGGTCGACGTCGACCTCGCTCGCCGGGTCGGTCCACTGGGCAGCCACAGCCCCCAGAAGTAGCGGCTGTGGCTGGCGCAGTAGCCGTACTCGGCCCAGCCGGCGAGCTCCGAACGGAGTGCGGCCGGGCGAGAGCGGGCGCATTCGATCGGGGTGGAGTCGACCACCCACACGTCGTCGGCCCACGGGCTGGTGTCGGTGGCCAGGGCCCGGATCAGCCAGGTCACGGTGCCGGCGAGCCGGCGCAGCCGCTTGTTGTCGCCGGGCTGGCCGGGCAGGTAGGGAAACAGCGGGTGCAGCTGCCGGTCGGCGAACCGCAGCCAGCGCGCCTCGCTGGTGAACCCCGGCAGCGCCTGCAGCACCGCCAGGGTCACCAGCTCGGCATCGCTGATCCGCGGGGCGGTGCCGCCCGTCGGCCGCCAGGGCCGACGCTCCGGCGCGGCCTTCAGCAGATCATCGGTGCGGGCATACAGTGCCGTCGCGAGGGCGTCCAGGTCGGCGTCCACGAGGGTCTCCCGGCTCGACGCTGGGTCAGCAACGCCAAGCCTGAGCACCCTCGCCCGTGATCACACCGGCCGCAGCCCGGACCCCTTGGGATCAGTCAGCTAGAGCGCCGGGAGCAGCAGGAGAGCGGTCGGCACGAGCAGCAGCAGGCCGGCCGACAGCAGCGCGGCCAGCCGCGCCCAGGCCGGCAGGGGGGACGGCGGCTCGAGCAGCCGCACCACCCGCGCCCCGACCGCGCTGCCGGTGACCGCGAGCGCCCCGGACGGCACGCCCGCTCCCCCGGCGCCGTCGGCCGCGACGACGATCGCCTGGGCCAGGGTGCGCCGCGGCGCGGGACCGGGCAGCGAGCCGAGCGCGACGTCGTCGGCCCGCATCTCCACCAGCGTGCGCACCGCGACGTGCGCGCGGGCCGCGGCGGGCAGCACCGGGAGCGCGGCCTCCCACGCCACGAACGGCAGCAGGTAGAGGTGGTGGTGCTCGCGCAGGTGCGCCCGCTCGTGCGCGACGACGGCGGCCAGCTGGGCGTCGTCCAGCTCGGCGACCATGCCGGAGGAGAGCACCAGCAGCGGCCGCGCGCCGGGGATGCAGAAGGCGACCGGCGCGGGGTGCTCGAGCAGCCGGGCGTCGGGCAGCGAGGCCGGCTGCACGACGAGCTCCAGCAGCTCGCGGTGCCGGCGGCGGGTGCGCGCGGTCCGCACCCAGGACAGCAGCAGCACCCCGACCAGCTCGGTGGCCAGCACCCCGGCGAGGGTCAGCGTGACCCAGTGGTCGCCCCGGACCGGCGCCTCGGCGGAGTGCCCGGTGGCCACCGCCCAGGCCGCCTCGGGCAGCGAGTGACCCCACGGCGCGAGGCCGTGCACGAGCAGCGCGCCGATGATCGACAGGCCGCCGGCCAGCCCGATCGCCTGCCAGCAGACCAGGGCGACGAGCGGGTCGCGCCGCGGCCAGCGGGCGCGCCCAAGGAGCACCGGCACCGGCCACGCCAGCAGCGCGGCCAGCACGGCGAGGGCGGCCGCGGTGGCGGGCAGCACGGGGGCGGCGGGGCGGGTCGGGGGGTCAGCGAGCGTCGTCCGGACCGGCCGCCGCGAGCAGCTCGCGCAGCAGCCGGGCCTCGTCGGGGTCGACGCCGCCGACGAAGCGGGCCAGCACCGCCTGCCGGTCCCCGGCCTGCCCGAGCACCTCGTGCATCAGCTCGGCAGCGTGGTCCTCGCGAGTGCCGCGGGCGCGGAACCGCCGCGGCCGGGCGTCGTCGTGGACCACGAAGCCCTTCTGCTCCAGCCGGCTCAGCACGGTGTGCACGGTGGTCAGCGCGAGGCCGCGGTCGGCCAGGCCGTCGCGCAGCTCGGTCGCGGCCAGCGGTCCCTCGGCCGACCAGAGCCGGTCCATGACCGCCCGCTCGAGGTCTCCCAGCGACGCCATGGCTCCTCCTGTCCCCGGGATCACACCGGCATGTTCTACGTCCTGTAGAAGAAGTCCTTCTACGAGGCGTAGAAAGAACGTGTCGATCGTACGACGACCGGAGAGGGGCCCGCGGTGGACGTCCTGGACGTGGCGCGCTGGCAGTTCGGGATCACGACCGTCTACCACTTCCTGATGGTCCCGCTGACCATCGGGCTGGGGGTCCTGGTCGCCGTCATGCACACGCTGTGGGTGCGCACCGGCAAGCCGGAGTGGCTGCGGATGACCCGCTTCTGGGGCCGCGTCTACCTCATCAACTTCGTGCTCGGCGTGGCCACCGGGCTGGTGCAGGAGTTCCAGTTCGGCCTCGCCTGGAGCGAGTACTCCCGCTTCGTCGGCGACGTCTTCGGCTCGCTGCTGGCGCTGGAGGCCCTGCTGGCCTTCTTCCTCGAGTCGACCTTCCTCGGCCTGTGGATCTTCGGCTGGGGCCGCATCCCGAAGAAGCTGCACCTGGCCGCGCTGTGGGCCGCGGTCATCGGCTCGATCGTCAGCGCGTACTTCATCATCGCGGCCAACTCGTGGATGCAGCACCCGGTCGGCGTGGAGGTCGACGACGCCACCGGCCGCCCGGTGCAGGTGGACTTCCTCGCCGTCCTGACCAACAACACCGCGCTGGCCGCGTTCAGCCACGCGATCGTCGCGGCGCTCATGGTGGCCGGCGCGCTGCTGGTCGGCATCGGCCTGTGGCACCTGCGCCGCCGGAAGCTGGCCGAGCAGCCGACCACGGACGTCTCGGGCGGGCGGGTCGACGACGTGGTCTGGCGCCGCTCGGTCCGGCTGGGCGGGTGGGTGTCGCTGGCCGCGTTCCTCCTGGTCGCCCTCACCGGCGACTGGCAGGGCAAACTCATGTACGAGCAGCAGCCGCTCAAGATGAGCTCGGCCGAGGCGCTGTGCGAGACCGAGGCGCCGGCGTCCTTCTCGGTCCTCGCCTGGGGCAAGCTCGGGTCCAACGAGTGCGACGACGTCCACTCGATCACCGTCCCCTACCTGCTCTCCTACCTGGCGCACGGCGACTTCTCGACCGCCGTCCCCGGCGTCAACGAGCTGCAGGAGGAGTACGCCGCGGTCTACGGCGCGACCTATCCCGACGACCCGTCGCGGTTCGGCGCGCTGGCCGGCGAGGAGATCGACTACACGCCGCTGCTGGGCGTCACCTACTGGAGCTTCCGGCTGATGATCGGCATGGGCGCGGTCTCGGCCGGGGTCGCCGCCTACGCGCTGTGGGCCACCCGGAAGGGTCGGGTGCCGACCTCGCGGATCGGCGTGTACGGCTCGCTGCTCGCCGTCGCCGCGCCGTTCGTGGCCAACGCGACCGGCTGGATCTTCACCGAGATGGGCCGCCAGCCCTTCGTCGTCCACCCCAACCCCGACGTCCCGGTCGGGGAGCAGACGTACTTCTTCACCGCCCAGGCCGTCTCCCCCGGCGTCACCGCCGCCGAGGTCTGGACGTCGCTGTCGCTGCTCACCCTCGTCTACGGCGCGCTGGCCGTCGTCGAGCTGTGGCTGATCACCCGCTTCGTGCGCCGCGGCGTCACGGCGGGCGACGGCGCCCCCACCCCGGGACACACCCCCGAGGGGACGCCGGAGTCCCGTGCGGACGACGCCGACGACGACGTCCTGTCCTTCGCCTACTGAGTCCTCGTCCACCCACCCACCCCAGGAGCCAACCCCGTGGACCTGCAGACCCTCTGGTTCGCCGCCGTCGCCCTGCTGTGGACCGGCTTCCTGCTGCTCGAGGGCTTCGACTTCGGCGTCGCCGCGCTGCTGCCGGTGCTCGGCCGCCGCACCGCCGACCGGCACCTCATGCTGCGCACCATCGGCCCGCTCTGGGACGGCAACGAGGTCTGGCTGATCACCGCCGCCGGCGCGGTCTTCGCCGCCTTCCCCGGCTGGTACGCCACCTGGCTGCCCGCGCTGTACCTGCCGTTCGTGCTGGTGCTCTTCGGGCTGATCATCCGGGCGGTCGCCTTCGAGTGGCGGCACTCGCACCACACCGCGGCCTGGGACACCACCTGGACGCGGGTCATCACCGCCGGCTCGCTGATCGCCGCGGCCGGCGTCGGCGCCGCACTCGGGGCCACCACGCTGGGCCTGCCGATCGACGCCGACGGCAACCGGGTCGGCGGCGCCTTCTCGGGGCTGGGCTGGCCGGCGCTGCTGGGCGCGGTCGCCGTCCTGGCCTTCTCGGTGGTGCACGGGGCGGTGTTCCTGTCGCTGAAGACCGACGGCCCGCTGCGGATCGCGGCCCGGCGCTTCGCGCTGCGGTGGGCTCCGCTGGCCGCGCTGCCGTTGCTGGCCTGGGCCGGCGTGGTGCACCTGCGGTACGGGACGCCGGTGACCGGGGCGCTGTGGCTGGTCGCCGCGCTCGCCGTCCTGGTCGCCTGGGCGCGGCTGCGGGTCGGCCGCGAGGGCCAGGCGTTCGCCGCGTGGGGCGGGATGCTGGCCGCGGCGGCCGCGACGCTGTTCGGCGCCGCGTACCCGGTCGTCGTCCCCTCGACGATCGACGCGGCGTTCGACGTCACGATCGCCGACGCCTCGGTCAGCGACTACACGCTCACCGTGATGACCTGGGCCGCCGGCATCGGCCTGCCCGTGGTGCTCGGCTACCAGGCCTGGACCTACTGGGTGTTCCGCAAGCGGCTGGCCGCCGAGCCGCAGCACGGCGAGACTGCCGGGGCGCGCGCGTGACCGGAGGCGGCGATTTCCGCGGAAAATGCCGGTCGGACCGGGGACCGCTCGGCGCGCTGGCCGGCGTGCCCGGGGTGACGGGGGCGCTGGTCCGTGCCGCGTTCGCGGCGCTCGGCCAGGTCGCCGGGCTGGTGCTGCTGGCCGGCGGGCTGGCGCACGCCGTCGCACGGGCCGCAGGGCAGGCCGACGGCGCGCTCGCCGGGCCGCTGCTCGCCGCGGCCGCCGGCGTGGTGCTGCGCGCGGTCGCCGGCTGGGCCGGCGAGCGGATGGCCGCGCGGGACGCCCGGCGCGCCGAGGAGCAGCTGCGGGCGGCGCTGACCGCCCGGCTCGCGGCCTCCCCCGCCGCGGTCGCCGCGGCCGGCGGTCCCGGCCCGGCCGCGGTGCTGGCCACCACCCGGCTGGCCGACCTCGGGCCCGCGCTGGCCACCCGCCTCCCCGCGCTGGCACAGGCGCTGGTCGTGCCGCCGGTGCTGCTCGTCGTCCTCGCCTGGACCGACCTGCTCTCCGCCGTCCTGGTCGCGGTCACCCTGCCGCTGGTGCCGCTGTTCATGGTGCTGGTCGGGCTGACCACCCGGGACGGCACGACGGCGGCCGCCCGCGCCCTGGACCGCATCGCCGCGCACGTCGCCGAGCTGGTCCGCGGGCTGCCGGTGCTGGTCGGCCTGGGCCGGGCCGCCGAGCAGGCCGCGGCCCTCGCCGAGCTGGGCGAGGCCTCCCGCCGGCGCACCCTGTCGGTGCTGCGCCTGGCCTTCCTCTCCGCGCTGGTGCTCGAGCTGCTCGCCACGCTGTCGGTCGCGCTGGTCGCGGTCACCGTCGGTCTGCGGCTGGTCCACGGCGACGTGGAACTCGCGGTCGGCCTGACCGCGCTGCTGCTCGCCCCGGAGGCCTTCGCCCCGCTGCGCGCACTCGGTGCGGCCCACCACGCCGGTGAGGACGCCGCGCTGGCCGCCACCGAGGCGCGCGCGGTGCTGGCGGCGCCGGAACCGGCCACCCCGGACGCGGAGGACGGCGGGAACGACCCGCGCGGCGCCGACGTCGCCGTCACCGGGCTGACCGTCCGCTTCCCGGGTCGCACCGGCGCGGCCCTGCCACCGGTCGACCTCGCCGTCCGGCCCGGCGAGCTGGTCGCCCTCCGCGGGGCCAGCGGCTCGGGCAAGTCGACGCTGCTCGCCGTCCTCGCCGGGCTGGCCGACCCGGCCGCGGAGGTGCGCGGCACGGTGGCCGGGGTCCCGGCCGGCGGCGTCGCGTACGTGCCGCAGCACCCGCGCACCACGGGCGCGACGGTCGCCGACGAGCTGCGCCGGCACGCGGGCTCCGACCCGGGCATGGACGAACTGGTCGGCGAGGCCTACGTCGTCGAGGCGCTGGCCCGGGTCGGCGCGACCGACCTGGCCGGCCGCGACTGCGCCACCCTCTCCCCCGGCGAGCTGCAGCGGGTGGCGCTGGCCCGGGCGCTGGTGCGGATCCGTCGCGGCGCCCGGCTGCTGCTGCTCGACGAGCCGACCGCGCACCTGGACGACGCGGCCGCCGCGACGGTGGCCGCGGTGCTGGCCGGGCTGCGCGGCACGGTGAGCGTCCTGCTGGTCACCCACGACCCGGCCCTGGCCGCCCTCGCCGACCGGACCGTCGACCTGCCCGCCGCGCCGCCCGCCGCCGCCCCGCCCGCGTCGAGACCTGCGAACTCGTGGCCCTCAGCCGCTCATCGCCACGAGATCGCAGGTCTCGACGGGCCGCCCGCAGGTCTCGACGGGCCGCCCGCCGGTCCCGCACCGGTACCCGGCGCTCGCTGGCCGCGGCCGGCGCTGGTCCGCGCGGTCGCCGCCGGCACCGCCTCGGCCGGGGCCGGCGTGGCGCTCACGGCGGTGTCGGGCTGGCTGATCGTCCGGGCCGCCGAGATGCCGCCGGTGCTCACCCTGCTGGTCGCGATCGTCGGCGTGCGGGCGTTCGGGCTGGGCCGCGCCGGGCTGCGCTGGGTCGAGCGGATGACCGCGCACGACGCCGCGCTGCGGCTGGCCGCGGACCTGCGGGTGCGGGTCTGGCGGGCGCTGGCCGCCCAGGGCCTCGCGGCCGACCGGACGCCGGGCTCGGCGCTGGCCCGCGTGGTCGGCGACGTCGGCCTGGTGCAGGACCTCTCGGTGCGCGTCGTCCCGCCGGCCCTGGTCGCCGGCACCGTGACGACGGCGACCGTCGGCGCGCTGGCGCTGGTCTCCCCCGCGGCCGCCGGCGCCGCGGCCGCGGTCCTGCTCGTCACCGTCGCGCTGGTGCTCGCCGCGCACCGGCGGGTGGACGCGGGCGCCGCGCGCGCGGAGGCGGCGCTGCGGGTGGCCGCGCTGCGCGACACCACCACCGCGCTCGAGGGCGCGGCCGACCTGCGGGCGCACGGGCTGGCCGGCCGGACGGCTGCCGACCTCGCCGGCCTGGCCGCCGAGCGCACCGCCGCCGACCGCGCGCGCACCCGCGCCGGCGCGCTGGGCACCGGGGTCGTCGTCCTCGGCACCGGGCTGGCCGCGGTCGCCGCTGCGGCGGCCGGCGCCGCGGCCGGGGTCGACGGCCCGGCGATCGCCGTGCTCGCCCTCGCCCCGCTGACACTCGCCGAGCCGCTGGCCGGCCTGGTGACCGCGCTGCAGCGGCGCGGGACCCTCGCCGACGCCCGCGACCGCCTCGACGCCGTCCTCACCGCGCCGGTGCCGGCCGACCCCGCCGATCCGCAGCCGGCCCCCGCGCCGGTGCGCGACCTGGCCACCGACGGCCTGGTCGCCGGCTGGCCCGGCGGATCGGACGTCCTCCGCGGCCTCACGACGTCGGCGCACGCCGACGGCGGCTGGCTGGTCGTACGCGGCCCCTCGGGCGCGGGCAAGTCGACGTTCCTCGCCGTGCTGCTCGCCGCGCTGCGGCCGCGGGCCGGCCGGTACGCGCTGGGCGGCGTCGACACCGCGCGGCTGAGCGGGGACGGCGTCCGCTCGCGGATCGCCTGGCTGCCCCAGGAGGCGCACGTGTTCGCCTCGAGCATCCGCGCCAACCTGGCCCTGGCCGCGCCGCGCGGGGAGCTGGCCGGACCGGACGGCGAGGCCCGGATGCGCGCGGCGCTGCAGGCCACGGGGCTGGGCGGGCTGCTCGCCGGTCTGCCCGAGGGGCTGGACACCCCGGTCGGTGCAGGCGGCACCGCGCTGTCCGGCGGGGAGCGGCGGCGGCTGGCCGCGGCCCGGGCGCTGCTGGCCGGCCGGGACGTCGTGCTGCTCGACGAGCCGACCGCGCACCTGGACCCGCCCACCGCCGCGGCGCTGCTGCGCGACCTGCGCGCCGCGCTCGCCGGCCGGGTGGTGGTGTGCGTGACGCACGACGACGCCGTCGCGCAGCCCGGCGACGGCGTCGTCCGGCTGGGAGCGATGGAGGCCGCGCCGGTCGGCTGAGCGCTAGGCGGCCGCGACGTGCGGCCGGGCGACGGGTTCCGGCCGGGCGCGGACGACCTCGAATCCCGGGGACGCGGGCAGCTGCGGGTCGACGACGAACGGGATCCCGCCGAGCTCCGCCCGCGCCCGCACGTCCGCGCGGGTGTCGGGGTCCAGCTGGGCGAGCACGCGGTCGAGCAGCTCGGGCCGGAGCCGGAGCTGCCGGGGCGCCGCGGCGCGCGGATCCCGGGCGACCGCGACGACGTCGCCGGCGATGTCCGGCCGCGCCCAGTGGATCGGGTGGGTGCCTCTGACGATGGCCTCGGACATGGTGCCCTCCTGGGCGGTTCCCCCGCGTCCGGTTCAACACCGGCGGGAGGTGGTGCATGCCTGGTGTAGCCCAGAGGTACGACGCTTTCCGGAGATACCGCACGGGTCGGACGTCCCCTCTCGCCGGTGCCGTCGGGCACGCTGCGGTCATGGACGCGTCCTTCACCGGTTCGGTGTTCCTCGGCATGAGCGTCGACGGGTTCATCGCCCGTCCGGACGGCGACCTCGCCTGGCTGACCGGCGGGGACGACGCCGGAGGCGCTCCGGACGACGGCGAGGGCGGCGACTTCGGGTTCGCCGAGTTCGTCTCCGGCATCGACGCGCTGGTGATGGGCCGCAGCACCTACGAGGTGATCGCGCCCCTGGCCGAGTGGCCGTACCAGGGGAAGCCGGTGCACGTGATCAGCACGACGCTCGAGCCCGGCGACGACGCCCGCATCACCGTGCACCGCTCGTCCGACGAGGCGGTCGCCGCCCTGACCGCCGCCGGGTACCGCCGCGTCTACGTCGACGGCGGACGCACGGTGCACGACTTCCTCGCCGCCGGGCTGATCGGCGACCTCACCCTCTCCCGGGTGCCGGTGCTCATCGGCGAGGGCCACACCCCGTTCGGGCCGCTGCCGGCCGACGTGCCGCTCGAGCACGTGCGCACGCAGACCTACCGCGGCGGGATGGTGCAGACGACCTACCGGGTCCGCCGCGCGGGCTGAGCCGCCGGGACGGCGACCGGGATCTCCGGGCCGAGCGTCGCGCCCTCCAGCAGCCGCAGGTCGTCGCCGGACCAGAAGCTGCCCGGGTCGTAGGCGTTGCGCGGGCGGCGGCCGTCGAGCAGGCCCATGGCGGTGTAGGTCGTGGCCACCAGCTCGGCGCAGTACACCGTCTCCGCCGAGGTCCCCCGGCGCAGCCGTCCGGTCAGCCAGCTGCGCGCCAGCCCCGGGGTGGTGGGGAAGGGCCGGCCGTCGAGGCGGGCGACCGTCCGCAGGACGGCGTCCTCCATCTCCCGGGTCACGCCGCCGTCGTCGGCCGGGCCGACCAGCTGGCGCAGCCAGGCCCGCTGCCCGTAGCGCTGCCGCCAGGTGCGGACGGCGTCGGCGAGGTCGTGCAGCTGGACGCCGCGCTGGTGCTGGCCGGTCCACACGTCGGGCAGCGAGCGGCCGAGTTCGGCGTGCCAGAGCAGCGGCGGCAGGTCCTCGAGGACGACGGCCATGCCGACGTGGTTGACCGGGGCGTTGGTCAGCGTCCGGATCGCCCGGTCGGCCACCGAGGCGCCGCGGAAGACCCACACGTCGCCGGTGCGGGTGAGGTCGACCGCCTCGTCCAGGCTGAGCTCGGGCACGGCGCTACGTTAGGTCCGTGCGCCTCTGGAAGCTGCTCGGGCTGGCCGGTCTCGCCGGCGTCGCGGCGACCGGGGCGGTGCTGGCCCGGGGGGAACGGCAGCGCCGCGCGCACACCCCCGAGGAGATCCGCACCCGGCTGCGCGAGCGGCACGCCGCGCTGGCCGACGTCCCCGCACCCGTGACGCCCGCCGAGCTGGCCTCCGGGCGCGGGCACCGGCTGGCCCGGCTGCTGCGCCGCCGCTGACCGCTCAGGCCGGCGGCACGGGGAGGACGACGACGCCGTCCCGGTCGGCGGCCAGCCACTCCCCCTCCCGGAACACCACGCCGGCGAACACGACCGGCAGCCCGGCCTGACCCGAGTGCAGGCCCTTCACGCTGCGCCGCGGATGGGTCGCCAGCGCCCGCACCCCGATCGGCTGGGCGTCGATCTCGTCCGCGTCGCGCACCGCGCCGTTGACCACCACGCCGGCCCAGCCGTTCTCCGCGGCGGCGACGGCGAGGTTGCCGCCGAGGAGCGCACAGCGCAGCGAGCCGCCGCCGTCGACGACGAGCACCCGGCCCTCCCCCGGCTGCTCGACCGCCGCGCGGACCATCGCGTTGTCCTCGAACACCTTGAGCGTCGTGATCGGCCCGCTGAACGCCGTCCGGCCGCCGAACGCCTGGAACAGCGGGTCGCAGACCTGCGCGTCGGGGTGGGCGTCGGAGAGGTCGGTGGTGGCGTGCACGGGACCGTCGGTCATGCCGGAGAGGTTATAACCTAGGCGTGTCGGATCGCAGCTCGACGCGGTTTGCGCAGCTCACGGTGACGGGGAGGTTGTGATAATCATCCAGGACGGCGTCGCCACGAAGAGCGAGCTGGCCTACGCGCGGGTGCGGGAGATGGTGCTGACCGGCGAGCTCGAGCCGGGTTCGGTGCTCAACCAGGCCACCCTCGCCCGGCAGATCGGCATCAGCACCACGCCGCTGCGGGAGGCGCTGCGCCGGCTGGCCGAGCAGGGGCTGGTGGAGCTCGGCGCGCACCGCGACGCCCGGATCGCCCCGCTGGACGCCACCGAGGCGCGCGACCTGGTGGAGCTGCGGCAGGACCTCGACCCGCTCGCCGCCGGCCTGGCCGCGCACCGCCGCACCGCCGCCGACCTCGCGGAGATGGCCGACAGCCTCGACCGGCTCGAGTCGCTGCCGGACGACCCGACGCCCGCGCAGCTGGCCGGGCACCGCCGGTTCCACGCGGCCCTCTACCGCGCGTCGCACAACGCGTTGCTGGTCGAGACCCTCGACGGCCTGTGGGACAAGACCGACCGCTACCGCCGGCACGCGCTGCGGGCCGGGCGCAGCGACGAGGAGCGCGCGCAGCGGGCGGAGGAGCACCGGCTGCTGTTCGAGGCGGTCCAGGACCGCGACGCGGCGGCGGCCACCGACCTCATGCGCCGCCACGTCGAGACCAGCCTGGCCGCGCGGGCGGCCGGCCGGCTGGCCGCCGGCGACCGCACCCAGCGGACCGCATGAGCGCGCGGCTCCCCGGTGGACGGCGGCTGCTCGCCCTGCTGCTGGTGCACTCCGCGCTCACCCAGGTCGTCACCTTCGTGCTGCGCCCGACCTCGGCGTACCGGGCGATCGAGCTGGACGTGCCGGCCGCCTGGCTCGGCGCCCTGACCGCGTCCTTCGCCGTCGTCCCGCTGGTGCTCGCCGTCCCGTCCGGGCAGGCCACCGACCGGTTCGGCGAGCGGCGGGTGATGCTGGCCGGCGCGGTCCTGACGCTGCTGTCGGCGGCCCTCTTCGCCAGCGAGCGCGGCGGGGCGGCCGGGCTGGTGGCCGCCAGCGTCGTGCTCGGCACCGGCCACCTGCTGTCGGTCGTCGGCCAGCAGGCGGCCGTGGCCAACACCGCGGGGCCCGGGCGCTTCGACACCGCATTCGGGTACTACACGTTCGCCGCGTCCCTCGGCCAGGCGCTCGGGCCCGCGCTGATCACCGTGGTGGGCGGGGAGGGCGCGCTGCCCGACACCCGGCCGATCTTCCTGGTGGCCGGGGGGATCGCCGTCCTGCTGCTGGCGTGCACGGCCGTCCTGCGGTTCCCGGTCCGCGAGCGCACCGGCGGCTCCGCCGAGACCGGCGGCATGGGCACGCTGCTGCGCCTGCCCGGCCTGGTGCGGGCGCTCACGGTCAGCTGCGTGGTGCTCGCCGCCGTCGACATCACGCTGGTCTACCTACCCGCCCTCGGCGCCGACCGCGGACTCGCCGCCGGCGTGGTCGGCCTGCTCCTCACGCTGCGCGCGGCCGCGTCGATGACCTCGCGGTTCTTCCTCGGCCGGCTGGTGCGCCTGGCCGGACGGCGGCGGCTGATGCTGGCCAGCGTCGCGCTGTCGGCGGTATCGATGGCGGCGGTCGCGGTGCCGACGCCGGTCGCCGGGACGGTGGTCCTGGTGGTCCTGCTCGGGCTGGGGCTCGGCGTCGGCCAGCCGCTCACCATGTCGTGGCTGGCGGAGATGGCGCCGGCGGGGTTGCGCGGCCGGGCCATGTCGCTGCGGCTCACCGGCAACCGGCTCGGCCAGGTGCTCATCCCCAGCACGGTCGGGCTGCTCGCCGCCGGCGTCGGTTCCGCCGGGGTGCTGTGGGCGACCGCCGGCGCGCTGGCCCTGGCCGGGGCCGCCGCCCGCCGGCTGCACGTCGACGGCGGTGGCCCCTGACCCTCACCCCGCGATCCGGGCCACCACGGCATCGGTGAACTCGTCGGTGGAGGCGGCGCCGCCGAGATCGCGGGTGCTCACGCCGTCGCGCACGGCAGCGCGGACCCCGGACTCCAGCCGCTCGGCGGCGTCGGCGGCCCGCTCGTCGCCGTGCCGCGTGCCCAGCCAGTCGAGCAGCATCCCCGCCGACAGGATCATCGCGATCGGGTTGGCCAGGCCCGTCCCCGCGATGTCGGGAGCGGAGCCGTGCGCGGCCTGCGCCATGCAGCGGTCGTCGGAGGCGTTGACCGACGGCGCGATGCCGAGGGAACCGGCCAGCTCACCGGCCATGTCGCTGAGGATGTCGCCGAACATGTTCTCGGCGACGACGACGTCGAAGTCGGCGGCCCGGCGCAGCAGGTGCACCGTCATCGCGTCGATGTGGAAGTCGTCGACGACCACGTCCGGACAGCCCTCGCCCACCTCCAGGCAGACGCGCTTGAACAGCCCGGAGCTCAGCTGCAGCACGTTGGCCTTGTGCACGATGGTCAGCCGGTGGCGCCGCCGGCGGGCCAGCTCGAACGCCGCCCGGGCGATCCGCTCGACGGCGCGGCGGGTGAACACGCCCATCGCGACGGCGACGTCGGGGGTGGGCATCCACTCCCCCGTGCCGGCGAAGGTGTTGCGGTCGGCGTAGAAGCCCTCGGTGTTCTCGCGGACGATCACCAGGTCGGTGTCGGGGGCGATCGCCTTCCCGCCCTCGAAGGCGCGCGCCGGGCGGATGTTCGCGTACAGGTCGAAGTGCTTGCGCAGGGTGCCGCTCGGGTTGAGCTGCGACCGGAACGGCTCGGGATAGGCGGCGCTGTCGTGCGGGCCGAGCAGCCAGCCGTCGGACCCGGCCAGCGCCTCCAGCGTGCTGCCGGGGATGGCGCTGCCGTGCGTTTCGATGGCGGCGGCCCCGAGCGGCAGCTCCAGCCACTCGACCGGTGCCGCACCGGCGGCGGCCAGCGCGGCGTCGACAACGCGGACCGCGGCGGGGACGATCTCCGGGCCGATGCCGTCGCCCAGCAGGACGCCGAGCCGGTAGGGGGCGTTCCTCATGTCGCTCACTCCGATGCAGGGGCCGTCGCGGTGGGTGCGTCGTGCACCCACCACGTGCGGACGTTGACGAACTCGCGGATGCCGGCCGCGGCCAGCTCCCGCCCGTAGCCGCTGGCGCGGGTGCCGCCGAAGGGCATGCGGACGTCGGAGGCGACCAGCGCGTTGACGAAGGCCGCGCCCGAGCGGATCCGCCGGGCGACGGCGACCCCGCGCCCGGGGTCGGCCGTCCAGACGCTGGCCCCCAGCCCGAAGCGGGTGTCGTTGGCGACCCGCACGGCCTCCTCGTCGCCGTCCACCGCGATGACCGCGGCGACCGGGCCGAAGACCTCCTCGTCGTAGGCCGGCATGCCGGGGCGGACGCCGGCCAGCACGGTGGGCGCGTAGAAGGTGCCCGGACCCTCGAGGCGGTGGCCGCCGGTGAGCAGCCGGGCGCCGGCCGCCACGGAGGCCTCCACCTGCCGGTGCACCCCGTCGAGCAGGTCCGCCCGCGCCATGGGGCCGACGTCGGTGCCCGGCGCCGTGGGGTCCCCGACCGTCAGCGCCTCGACCTCGGCGACCAGCAGCCGGGTGAACTCCTCGGCGACCGAGCCGTCGACCAGCAGCCGCTTCGGCGAGATGCAGCTCTGCCCGGCGTTGAGCAGCCGTCCCCGGGCGGCCAGCGCGGCGACCCGGGGCAGGTCGGCGTCGGCGAGGACGACGAACGGGTCCGAGCCGCCCAGTTCGAGCACGGACTTCTTGACGGCGGCACCGGAGGCCGAGCCGACCGCCCGGCCGGCGCGCTCGCTGCCGGTGATCGTGACCGCGCCGATGCGCGGGTCCTCGACCAGCCGCCGGGTCACCGCGGGGACGTCCGGCTCGGCGACCACCAGGGCGGTGAACAGTCCCTCCGGCGCCCCGGCGTCGGCCAGCACGCGCGCCACGGCCAGCGCACACCCGGTGGTGTTCGGGGAGTGCTTGAGCAGAGCGGCGTTGCCGGCCATCAACGCCGGTGCGGCGAACCGCAGCACCTGCCACAGCGGGAAGTTCCACGGCATGACGGCGAGGACCACGCCGACGGGCTCGTAGCCGATCCAGCTGCGGTCGGCGGAGGTGGTCACCGGCTCGTCGGCCAGGAACGCGGCGGCGTGCTCCGCGTACCAGTCGCAGGCCGTGGCGCACTTCTCGACCTCGGCGCGGGCCTCGGTCAGCGGCTTGCCCATCTCGCGGGTGACGAGCAGCGCCAGCTCCTCGGCCTCCTCCCGCAGGACAGCCGCTGCCCGCCGCAGCACGGCGGCGCGGTCCTCGAAGGAGCGGGCGCCCCATGGCACCTGGGCCTGCGCCGCCCGGTCCAGTGCGGCGTCGACGTCGGCGTCCGAGAACGCCGCGTACTCCGCGAGCCGACCGCCCGTGGCGGGGTCGACCGTGACGACGGCGCTCATGCGGGCTCCCCCGAGGGCGGCACGGCGTCTTCGCCCCGGCGCACGGGCCCAGCGCCTTGGCCCCGGCGCACGGGTCCAGCGCCACGGTCGCTGTCGGACAGGTGCTCGAAGGTCTCGCCGGTGGCGGTGATGGTGCGGGTGACGTCGCGGCCGCCGTAGACCCAGTAGATGGTCATCGGCCCCTCGCCGCGGTTGCGGAAGCAGTGCGGGACGCCGGCGGGCACCCACGTCGCCTGGCCGGCGACCAGGTCGAACTCGTCGTCGCCGACCACCGCGGTGGCCTCCCCCTCGAACACCAGCACCGTCTCCTCGACGTTGTGCGAGTGCAGCGGGATGCCGGTCCCGGGCGCGAAGACGGTCATGCCGGTGGTGACGCGGTTGGTGGCGCAGTTCCACTTCCCGACGAACGGGACGGTGGCGACGCCGTTGCCGCGGTCGAAGCGCTCGATGTCGTCGGGACGCAGCACCATCGACGGCGGTGGGGGCTGCGTCGGCTCGGGTGCAGTGCTCATGCGGACTCCTCGGAGGTGTGGGTGACCAGCAGCTCGCCGGGTGTGTTGACCTGCCCGGCGAGCACCTGCTCGGCGATCTCGCGCCAGCGCGCGAAGTGCGGGGACGCCTTGTGGGCGGCGAACGCCTCGGCGTCGGTGTAGAGCTCGTAGAGGACGAAGCGGTGCGGGTCGTCGGCGACGGAGCAGACGTCGAACCGCAGGCACCCCGGCTCGTCGCGGACGGACGCCTCCGCGTTGGCGGACATGCCGACCAGGAACTGCTCGCGCCGGCCGGGCCGCACCTCCATCTCGACCACCAGGCTGAACACTCTGGACCTCCTCAGGCTTGTATGCGACGCTGTATACAGCTCAGCACACAAGAGGCGGAGGAGGCAAGACGGTGACCGCAGAGCGATTCGCGCCCGAGCCGCTGAGGGCATTCGGCAGCCAGGTGCTGGCGGCGGTGGGCGTGCCGGAGGACGACGCCGCGCTCGTGGCCGACAGCCTCGTGCAGGCCGACCTGTGGGGGCACGGTTCCCACGGCCTGCTGCGGCTGCCCTGGTACGTGGCGCGGCTCCGCAGCGGCGCCATGCGCGCGGTGACCGAGCCGGCGGTCCTGACCGACACGGGGCCGCTGGTGCTCCTCGACGGGCGGGACGGCGTCGGGCAGGTGCTCACCGACCGGGCCCGGGCACTGGCGAGCGAGCGGGCGCGGCAGCACGGGGTGGGCGTCGTCGGCGTCCGGAACTCCAACCACTTCGGCACGGCCATGTGGTTCACCCGGCGGGCCGCCCGCGAGGGCCTCGTCGCCGTCCTGACGACGAACGCGAGCCCGGCGATGGCGCCGTGGGGCGGCCAGGAGAAGCGGATCGGCACCAACCCCTGGTCGATCGCCGCCCCCGGTCCCGACGGGCGGGTGCTCGCCCTCGACATCGCCAACACCGCGGTGGCGCGCGGCAAGATCTACCTGGCGCGCAGCCGGGGCGAGTCGATCCCGGAGTCCTGGGCGCTCAGCGCGGACGGCGCGCCGACGACCGATCCGGCGGAAGGGGTGCTCGGCGTGGTGCTGCCGATGGCCGGTCACAAGGGGTATGCGATCGCCTTCATGATGGACGTGCTGTCCGGGGCGCTGACCGGCAGCGCCGTCGGGACCGGCGTGCACGGGCCGTACGAGCCGGAGACCCGCAGCGGGTGCGGCCACCTGTTCCTCGCCCTGGACCCCGGGGCCTTCGGTGACCGCGCGGGGTACGAGGACCGCGTGCGGCAGCTGGTCGAGGAGGTGACGTCGGTGCCGCTGGCGCAGGGGTTCGACGAGGTGTCCACGCCGGGCGAGGTCGAGGACCGCGCCGAGGCGGCCAACCTGGCCGCCGGGGGCGTCGTCCTCGCCCGGGAGGCGCTGGCCGAGCTCCAGCGACTGGCGGCCGGGACCGGCGTGCCCTTCCCGGGTGAGGTGCGGGCGTGACGGCCGACCCGCAGCCCGAGGAGGCCAGCAAGGCCGACCTGGTCCACCGGCGGCTCCGGGAGGAGATCGAGCTCGGCGAGCTGGCACCGGGGGCGCCGCTGTCGGAGCTGTCCCTCGTCGCGCGCACCGGGGCCTCGCGGACGCCGGTGCGCGAGGCGCTGCGCCGGCTGGCCGCCGAGGGGCTGGTCGACCTCGTGCCGCGGCAGGGGGCGCGGGTCTCCCGGGTGTCGGCCCGCAGCGTGCGGGACCTGTTCGAGTTCCGCGCGCTGCTGGAGCCCGCGGCCGTGCGGCAGGCGACCGAGGCCGCGGCCGCCGACCCCGGGCTGCACCGGGAGTTCGCCGCGATGCGCGAGGCGTTCGCCCGCACCCTGGACCAGCCGCCGTCGACGGCGCGGTCCCGGTCGTTCTACGAGCTGGCCGACCGGTTCGACTGGGCCGTGATCGGCGCGACCCGCAACGAGCACCTGCGCCGCACCATCGCCGAGCTGCGGCCGCACACCGCCCGGCTGCGCAACCTCTCCCACCTGGACCCGCAGCGGGTCGAGGTCTCCGTGGGCGAGCACCTGGCGGTCTGCGACGCGCTGCTCGCCGGGGACGCCGACGGCGCGGCCACCGCCCTCGCCGGGCACCTGGCGCGGAGCCTGGAGACGATCTTCCGCAACCTCGCCGGCGCCCCGTCCGACGGCGTCGAGCTGCTCGGTTAGGCCCTCCGCAGGGTCCCGCCGCGAGTGCGAGCTCGAGGCCTACGCACCTCGAGCATCGATCCTCCACACATCGACGAGCACGTCGCCGCTGACGACGTAGGCGACGTCGAAGAGGTTGATCGAGGGGTCGAGGTGCGGGACGACGCACTCGATCCGTGCGCCGGTGGGCGGCCGGTTGCCGGGAGCGAAGTCGAGCCGGCCGTGCTCGTCGCTGACCGGTCGGTACGACGAACTGGCCAGGTCGATGCCCTCCGGCACGCGCGTGAGTCGCGGGTCGTACCCGTACTTGCTCACGAAGCGCTTGTCGCCGGCATCGGCGATCGCATGGCCGTCCCAGTTGTTGCTGAGGATGCTGGCCTGAACGGTCAGCGCGGCGTCGAAGGGCCATGCGGCTCCGTCCGCCGAGAACGGCATCGCCAGGTACTCCACATCCATCAGCGCATAGCTGCCGCACTGCACTTCGGTGAGGACGGGGTCCTGCAGGTCCAGCGCGATCGAGCCGGTGCTGCCGCCTGTGACGATCGGGGCCGTCGGCAACAGCGGCGCCAGTGCCTCCCGGCTGCGTGTCACCAGGCCGCGGAAGTCCACGTGTGCCGCTGCCCTCTCGGCCGGGTCCCGCATGTGGGAGAGGTGACCGGCATAGAGCTGCAGTCCGACGAGGGCCAGCCCGGGCAGCTGCTGGACGTGCTCGGCCAGCCGACGCGCCTCCTCGACCGAGCCGCAACCGGACCGGCCTCGCCCGGTGTCGATGTCGACGAGGACGTCGGCAGCACAGCCGCGAGCGACGAGCGCATCGCTCAGTCTCCGCGCGGTGATCGCGTTGTCGACCACGAGCGTCAGGTCGCAACCCCGGGAGCGCAGCTCGACGACCCGGGCGGTGTTGGTGTCCGACGAGACGATCGACGTCAGCAGGATCGATGTGTCCAGTGCGGCGAGGACCTCGGCCTCGCCGATGGTCCCCGCACAGAGACCGGCGGCGCCGACCTCGAGCTGCCGCCGGGCGATCTCGAGGCACCTGTGCGCCTTGAAGTGGGGGCGGTGGGAGACGCCCGTGCCGTGGAGGAGGCGGCGCATGGCGGTCAGGTTCGACCGGAGGGCGTCGCGGTCGATCACGAGCGCCGGGGTCGGGAGGCTGTCGCGGAATCCTCGCGCGCCGATGACGGGCTGCGGGCCGGGCGCCATGCTGGTGTCCTCCGTGCCCCGGCTCGTCCGCAGCAGCAGGTGAGAGATCTCAGTAGCCGGCTTTCACGGCGAGCACGGGGCAGTGCGCGTCGAGCAGGATCCGCTGCGCCTGGCTGCCGGTGATGAGCTTCCCGGTGGGGGTCCGGCGGCGCATGCCGATGACGATCAGGCTGGCCTTGACCCGGTCGGCGGCGTCCACGACCTCGTCGGAGGCGTCGTGGCCGGCGACCCGCTGGTCGATCTCGTAGACCACGCCGGCCGCCTCCAGCTTGCCCCGCGCCTGCTCCAGCACCTGCTCGGAGGCGAACCGGGCGTCGACCAGCGCGTCACCCCGCGAGCTGTTGACGACGTGCAGCGGCTGGTCGCGCAGCCGGGCCTCGGCGATGGCGGCGTCGAGGGCGGCCTCGCCCTCGGGAGTGGGGACGTAACCCACGACGATGGTCATGGCCGGAGCGTAGGCAGCCGGAACCGGACCCGTGCCCTTGCGCGCGTAGCGGTCGTTGCGGTCGTTGCGTACCCGCGCCGGTCACCCGGAGCGCAGGGTGAACCGCCGCTCCGGCCGCCCGGCGGTGCCGTAGCGCTGCCGGACGTCGGCCTCCTGCTGCGCGACCAGCTGCTCCAGGTACCGGCGGGCGCTCACCCGCGCCAGCCCCGTCCGCTCGCTGCACTGGGTCGCCGACAGGCCGTCGGTCCCCGCCTGCCGCAGCGCCTCCCGCACCAGCTCCAGCGTCTCCGGCGCGATGCCCTTGGGGGTGACCGGCACCGACCGGCTCCCACCGCGCGCGCCGGTGAACACCCGGTCGACGTCGGCCTGCCGGGCCTGGTCCAGCGCGGCCAGCTCCGACCGGACCCCCGCGTACTCGCGGAGCCGGCTCTCGAAGGTCTGCCGGTCGAAGGGCTTCACCAGGTAGTGCAGGACGCCGCCGTGCAGCGCACTGCGGATGCTCTCCACGTCCCGCGCCGCACTGATGACGACGACGTCGACGTCGACGGAGTCCGCCCGCAGCCGGCGGAGCACCTCCAGGCCGGTCATGTCGGGCAGGTACACGTCGAGCAGCACCAGGTCCGGCCGGAGGCGCTGCACCGCGGCGAGCGCGTCGGCCCCGGTGGACGCCGTCCCCACGACCTCGAACCCGTCGAGGGCCGCCACGAAGCCGGCGTGCACCCGGGCGACCATGAAGTCGTCGTCGACGATGAGCACCCGGATCCCGCCGCCGGTCGCGCCCGCAGGGCCGGTCATGCGTCCACCAGCGCCGGGCCGGCCGGGAGCCGGGCGGTGAACACCGAGCCGCCGTCGGAGCTGGCCGTGACGTCGCCGCCGCGGCGGGTGCACACCAGGTGGACCAGCGACAGGCCGATGCCCCGGCCCCCGGGGACGCCGTCGCCCTTGGTCGACACCCCGCGGCGGAACACCTCGGTCTCCATGCCCGGCGGGACGCCCGGACCGGAGTCGCGGACCACGACGTCCACCTCGCCGTCCACCACGCCCAGCCCCACCTCCACCCAGCGCTCGGTGGCGGTCGAGGCGGCGTCCAGGGCGTTGTCCACGAGGTTGCCGACCACCGTGGCGACGTCGGTGCTGAGCTCCGAGGGCAGCGCGGGGAGGGCGGAGTCCGGGGCGATGCGCAGCTCCACCCCGAGCTCGGCGGCCTGGCTGCCCTTGGCGAACAGCAGGGCGGCGATCGCCGGGTCGCGCACCGCGGCGGTCACCGCGCCGCCGAACTCCGACCGGCTGCTGCTGATCCGGTGCACGAACCGGACCGCCTCCTCGGCCTCGCCCAGCTCGATGAGCCCGGCGATGGTGTGCAGCCGGTTGTCGAACTCGTGGGCCTGGGCCCGCAGCGTGTCGGTGACGTGCCGGGTGAGGTCGAGCTCGCGGCGCAGCTCGAGCAGCTCGGTGCGGTCCCGCAGCGTGGCGACCGCACCCAGCGGCCGGCCCCGGCTGGTGAGCGGCAGCCGGTTGACGACGAGCACCCGGCCGGCGCTGCCCACGGCCCGGTCGCGCTCGACGTCGGGCGACAGCAGCGCCTCGCGCACCTCCTCGGCCACGTCCAGGTCGGCCAGCGTGCGGCCGAGCGCGTTCCCCGGGATGCGCAGCAGCCGGATCGCCTCGTCGTTGACCAGCGTCACCCGCCCGCGCAGGTCGAGCCCGACGACCCCCTCGCGGATGCCGTGCAGCATGGCGTCGCGGTGCTCCACCAGCCCGGCGATCTCGGCGGGCTCCAGCCCGAGCGTCTGCCGCTTCACCCGGCGGGCCACGAGCAGCGACCCGCCGATGCCGAGCACGCTGGCCAGCCCCAGGTAGGTGAGCAGGTTGGGCGCGGCCGCCGACAGGCCCTCGAGGACGCCGGGGTAGGGCCGCTGCACCGCCACGAACCCGAGCACCTCGTCGCCCTCCGGAGAGTAGACGGGGGACATGGCGACCGCGGCCCGGCCGTCGCCGACCTCGACGTCCCCCACCCAGGACCTCCCCTCCAGCACCCGGCTGGCCCCGATGTCGAGGGGCTTCCCCAGCCGGCCGGGGTCGGCGCTGGCGAGCACCGTCCGGTCGGCCCGGGCGACGACGACGTCCTCCGAGCCGGAGTTGCTGCGACTGTTCTCGGCCGCGGCGCGGACGTACTCCAGCAGGCCGGCGGCCAGCGCCTCCCGGGTCGCCCGGGGGTTGGCCAGCGTCTCCGCGACCTCCAGCGCCCGGCGGCCCTCCACCTCCTCCGCGCGCACGGTCGACTGGGCGACGGTGACCGCGGCCACGCCGACGAGGACGACGCAGACGATGACCACCTGCAGCGCGAGCAGCTGGCCGGCGAGCGACAGCCGCCGGGGCACGGGCACTCCTGACTGATCGGGACGGGCACGCCATCGGACCCGGGCCCGGCCCGGCGGCGCAACCCGCTGCCGTGCACACAACGACCACAACGCCCAATGCGCACGCAAGCGTGACACGCGACACGCGGATTGCGACGGTCCCTCCGAGCGGCGGACGTCCGCCGGACACACAGGAGGAACCCATGCGCAACGCTTCCCTGCGGAAGCTCACGGTCGGCACGGTCGCCGCCGGTCTGCTGCTGACCGGCTGCGGCACCACCGCCGAGGGCGGCTCCGCCTCCGGCGGCGGCACCGAGGACGGTCCGGTCAGCGGCCTGCGGATCATGGTCCCGAACTCGCCCGGGAGCGGTTACGACACCACCGCCCGCGCGGCTGCCCAGGTCATGGAGGAGGACGGGCTGGCCCAGGCGATCGAGGTGTTCAACCTCGAGGGCGCCGGTGGCACCGTCGGGCTGCAGCGCCTGGTCAACGAGACCGGCAACGCCGACCTGCTCATGCAGATGGGCCTGGGCGTGGTCGGCGCCCAGTACAGCAACCAGTCCGAGGCCACCCTCGACGAGACCACGCCGATCGCCCGGCTCATCGAGGAGGCCGAGGCGATCGTCGTCCCGGCGGACTCGCCGTTCCAGAGCATCGACGACCTGGTCGCCGCGTGGCAGGCCGACCCGGGCAACACCCCGGTCGGCGGCGCCTCCAACCCCGGCGGCCCGGACCACCTGACCCCGATGCTGCTCGCGCAGGAGGTCGGCGTGACCCCGACCTCGGTCAACTACGTCGCCTACGACGGCGGCGGCGAGCTCCTCGCCGGCATCCTCGGCGGCGACGTGGCCTTCGCGGCCACCGGCGTCGGCGAGGTCACCGAGTCGGCCGCGGCCGGTGACGTGCGCATCCTCGCGGTCACCAGCGAGGAGCCGGTCGAGGGCGTCGACGCCCCGACCCTCACCGAGGAGGGCGTCGACCTGACCTTCACCAACTGGCGCGGGATCGTGGCGGCTCCGGACATCTCCGAGGAGGACGCCCAGCGCCACATCGACCTGATCACCGAGATGCACGACAGCGAGGCCTGGCAGCAGGTGCTCGAGGACCAGGGCTGGACCGACGCCTTCCTCACCGGCGACGAGTTCCGCTCCTTCCTCGACGAGGAGAGCCAGCGGGTCGAGGGCGTGCTGAGCGAGCTGGGCCTGACGTGACCGCCGCCTCCTCAGGAGGCACGACCCAGGAGCAGGGCCGCTCCGAGCTCGGCGTGGCCCTGTTCCTGGGGGCGCTCGGCCTCCTCGTCGTCGTCTCCGCGATGCTGCTGCCGGAGAGCCGGATCGCCCGCGGTCCGGTCGGCCCGGCCGCCGTCCCCCTGGTGGTGGGCGGCCTGCTGGTGGTCACCTCGGTGTTCCTGGCCGTCGACGTCTGGCGCGGCGGCCGCGGGGAGCCCGAGGGCGGCGAGGACATCGAGCTGACCGGGCGCAGCGACTGGCGCACCGTCCTGATGCTCGCCGCGGCGTTCGTCGCGAACGCCCTGCTGATCGAGCCGCTGGGCTGGGTCTTCTCGGGCGCCATCCTGTTCTGGGGCAGCGCCTTCGCCCTCGGCAGCCGGCACTACGTGCGCGACGCGGTGATCGCCGTCGTCCTGTCCATCGGCAGCTTCTACCTGTTCGCCCTGGGGCTGGGCATCGTCCTGCCCCCGGGCATCCTGAGGGGGATCCTCTGATGGGCGCGTTCGCCGAGCTCGCCAACGGGTTCGCCACCGCGCTGACCCCGACCAACCTCGGGTTCGCGCTGCTGGGCGTGCTGCTGGGCACCGCGATCGGCGTGCTGCCGGGCATCGGCCCGGCCATGACCGTGGCCCTGCTGCTGCCGCTGACCCGCGGCCTGGACGTCACCACCGCGCTGATCATGTTCGCCGGCATCTACTACGGCGGCATGTACGGCGGGTCGACGACGTCGATCCTGCTCAACACACCGGGCGAGAGCGCGTCGGTGGTCACCGCCATCGAGGGCAACAAGATGGCCCGGAGCGGCCGGGCCGCGCAGGCGCTGGCCACCGCGGCCATCGGCTCGTTCGTCGCCGGCACCATCGCCACCCTGCTCCTGGCCCTCGTGGCGCCGACGGTCGCCGACCTCGCGGTGGAGATCTCCCCCGCGGACATGTTCGCGGTCATGGTGCTGGCCTTCATCGCGGTGACCTCGGTGCTCGGCAGCTCCCGGATCCGCGGCCTGGCCTCCCTCGGCCTGGGCCTGGCCATCGGCCTGATCGGCATCGACGCCACCTCCGGCCAGCAGCGGCTCACCTTCGGCATCGACGAGCTCGCCGACGGGATCGACGTCGTCGTCGTCGCGGTCGGGCTGTTCGCCGTGGGCGAGGCGCTGTGGACGGCGGCCCACCTGCGCCGGCGTCCGGTCGAGGTCATCCCGGTCGGCAACCCGCGGATGAGCCGGTCGGACTGGCGGCGGTCGTGGAAGCCCTGGCTGCGCGGCACCGCGATCGGCTTCCCGTTCGGCGCCGTGCCGGCCGGCGGCGCCGAGGTGCCGACGTTCCTCTCCTACGTCTCCGAGAAGCGGCTCTCCAAGCACCCCGAGGAGTTCGGCAAGGGCGCCATCGAGGGCGTGGCCGGCCCGGAGGCGACCAACAACGCCTCCGCCGCCGGCGGTCTCGTGCCGCTGCTCACGCTCGGCATCCCGACGACGGCGACCGCGGCGATCATGCTGTCGGCGATCGAGAGCTACGGCATCCAGCCGGGGCCCCGCCTGTTCGACGCCGAGCCGGAGCTGGTGTGGGGCCTGATCGCCAGCCTCTTCATCGGCAACGCGGCGCTGCTCCTGCTCAACCTGCCGCTCGCGCCGGTGTGGGCCCGGCTGCTGCGCATCCCGCGCACGTACCTGTACGCGGGGATCCTGTTCTTCGCCAGCCTCGGGGCCTACGCGGCCAACGCCAACGTGTTCGACCTGTTCCTGCTTCTGGTGATCGGCGCGCTCGGCTTCATGATGCGGCGCTACGGGCTGCCACTGCTGCCGGCGATCATCGGGGTGATCCTCGGGCCGTTCTCCGAGGAGCAGCTGCGGCAGGCCCTGCAGATCAGCAACGGCGACCTGGGCGGCCTGGTGACCCCGATGTCGGTCGTCGTCTACGTCATCGTGGCGCTCATCCTGCTGTTCCCGCTGATCCGCCGCGTGCTGCCGCAGAAGGCGCACGTGCCGGTGCTCGACGAGGCGGTGCACGAGATCGAGGAGGCGCACCACCACCACGGGACGACCGACGCGATCTCGGTGGAGACCCAGGCCAAGCGGAGGTCCGACCGGTCGAACGACTCCGACGGGTACTGACGACGACGCCCGAGGGGGCAGGGAGCCGGTCGGCTCCCTGCCCCCTCCGTCGTCCCTGCTGACCGGAGGCGACCGGTCCCGGGACGGAGGGCAACCGCCACACCCGGCCGCCGCCCGCGTCCTTCCCCGGACCGGCGGCGGGGTCGACACTGCTCGCACCCGCCGGCGTCGCCGGGTGTCGTACTGGGTCGTCCGCCCGGTGACGCCGACGCGGTACCCCGCCCACGAGGCCCTCCTGCAGGTCGCAGGAGCCCGTCCCCACCCGTCGTCGCAGGACCCCCTGCTCCCCGCGGGGCCGGCGGGACCCGGGACGGGGCCGGGGGCAGGAGGGTCCTCCTCCTGCGAGGAGGCGGGCCGTGTCCGAGCACCCCGACCTCGCCCGCCTGCGCCGGGCCCACGAGGCCTTCGGCAGGGGCGACCTCGACCACCTCACCGAGGTCTGGACGCCGGACATCCGGTGGCACGAGCCCGGGCGCAACCAGCTCTCCGGCGAGTACACCGGCGCCCGCGGTGTTCGAGGTGTTCGGCCGGACGATGGAGCTGACCGAGGGCAGCTCCCGGATGGACCTGCGCACCGGCTTCGTCGACGACACCGACGGCGGCACCGGGGTCCACCTCTCGGGACACCGCGGCGAGCGCACCCTCGACGTCCTCGCCGCCCACCTCTTTCCGCTTCGAGGGCGACCGGGTGGCCGAGTTCTGGGAGGCGAACACCGGCCAGGCGGCGGTCGAGGAGTTCTCCGCCTGACCCTCAGCCGGCTCCGGGGGGCAGCGCCGGGCCCTCGTCCTTGAGCACCACGCCGGAGGCGCCGAGCTCGCGCGCCGCCCCCAGCAGCGCAGCCACGGTGTCGGCGGCCTGCGCGTAGGACAGCCCGTGCGGCGGGCGGACGTTGGAGACGCAGTTGCGCTCGGAGTCCACCCGCCCCGGCCGCGGGTCCCAGGTCAGGTAGACGCCGAGCGAGTCCGCCGACGACAGCCCCGGCCGCTCGCCGATCAGCACGACGACGGCCCGGGTGCCCAGCGCCTCGCCCACCGCGTCGCCCAGCGCCACCCGCGCCTGGTGTGCCAGCACCAGCGGGGCGACCGTCCAGCCGGGCAGCCGCTCCAGCAGGGCGGTCACCAGCCCGGCGGCGTGCTCGTGCACCGCGCGCGGGGACAGCCCGTCGGCGATGACGACGGCGAGGTCGGCCTCGGCCCGCGGCAGCGACGTGCCCTCCGCGAGCTGCCGGCCGAGGTCGGGCCGCTGCAGGTAGGTGGCGCGGTCGGGCGCGGCCGAGTGCACCTCGAGCAGCTCGGCGTCCGGCAGCTGCGCCCGGACCAGCGACGGCTCCAGCGGCTGGTGCACCGCGTCGCGGGCCGCGGCGTGCGCGGCGCGGAACTCCAGCTCCCGCGCGGTGGGCAGCGCGTCGCCGGCCCGGCCCAGCGCGACGCGGGCGCGGGTGGCGGCGCGGAGCACCGCCCACGGGTCCGCCGAGGTGCCTTTCGCGCGCGAAAGGCTGTCGGGGGTGCCTTTCGCGCGCGAAAGGCTGTCGTCGGTCACGCCGACGCCGCCGCGAGCAGGGCCCGGGCGGCGGGCGCGTCGGCGGTCAGCTCGCGTACTCGGCCGTCGTCGTCGAGCAGGTCCATCCGCGCCAGCCACGCCTCGAACTCCGGCGCCGGCCGCAGCCCGAGCACCGAGCGGGTGGCCAGCACGTCGGAGAAGGCCAGCGACTGGTAGTGCAGCATCACGTCGTCCATCCCGGGGACGGCGATGAGGAACGTGCAGCCGGCGGCCCCGAGCAGCAGCATCAGGGCGTCCATGTCGTCCTCGTCGACCTCGGCGTGGTTCGTGTAGCAGACGTCCACGCCCATCGGCAGGCCGAGCAGCTTGCCGCAGAAGTGGTCCTCCAAACCGGCGCGCAGGACCTGCTTGCCGTCGTAGAGGTACTCCGGGCCGATGAACCCGACGACGGTGTTGACGATCAGCGGGTCGAAGTGCCGGGCGACGGCGTAGGCGCGCGCCTCCAGCGTCTGCTGGTCGACCGGCCGCCCGCCGATGCCGCGGTGCGCGTCGGCCGACAGCGCCGAGCCCTGCCCGGTCTCGAAGTAGGTCACGTTCGACCCGACCGTGCCGCGGCCCAGCGCCAGCGCCCCGGCGCGGGCCTCGGCCAGCAGGTCGAGGGTGACGCCGAAACCGCGGTTGGCCGCCTGGGTGCCGGCGACGGACTGGAACACCAGGTCCACCGGCGCGCCCTGCTCGAGCGCCCGCAGCGTGGTGGTCACGTGCGCCAGCACGCAGGACTGGGTCGGGATGCCGTACCGGCCGATCACCTCGTCGACCAGCTGCAGCAGCGCGACCGTGCGGGCCGGGGAGTCGGTGGCCGGGTTGATCCCGATGACAGCGTCCCCGCAGCCCTGCAGCAGCCCGTCGACGATGGAGGCCGTGACCCCCAGCGGGTCGTCGGTCGGGTGGTTGGGCTGCAGCCGGGAGGCCAGCCGGCCGGGCAGGCCGAGGGTGCTGCGCAGCCCGGTGACCACCCGGGTGCGCCGGCCGACGGCGACCAGGTCGGCGTTGCGCATCAGCTTCGACGTGGCCGCGACCATCTCCGGTGTCAGCCCGGGCGCCAGGCCGCTGATCGACGTCTCGTCGCCGGCCGCGGCCCAGGACAGCAGCCGGTCGCGGAACTCCCCCACCGTCAGCGACGCGACCGGCGCGAAGGCGACCGCGTCGTGGGTGTCCAGGACCAGCCGGGTGACGTCGTCCTCGTCGTAGCCGACCACCTGCTCGTCGAGGAAGGTGGCCAGCGGCAGGTCGGCGAGCACCGTCTGCGCGGCGACCCGCTCGGCGGCCGACTCCGCGGCGCACCCGGCGAGGACGTCGCCGGAGCGGGCCGGCGTCGCCTTCGCCATGAGCTCGACCAGCGTCGGGAACTCGTGGGTGTGCCCGCCCAGCGTCGCGCGGCGCACGGTCACGACCCCTCCTCGCTGGCGCTCGTCGGTCTCGTCCCCGACGGTGCTGTGTCCATGGATGACCTCGCGAGCTCGGTCATCTGACGTCCTCCTCCGCGTCGGCCAGCAGCTCGAACTCCTCCTCCGGCGCTGACGCCACGAGGTGGTGGCGGCTGTAGACCGCGAAGTAGGCGAGGAAGGCGGCGTAGGCCGCGAGCGTCCAGAGCGCGGCGGTGACGTCGACGAGGAATGTGGCCACGACGGCGGCGGCGGCCAGCACCAGGGCGACGCCGGTGGTCGCCGTCCCGCCCGGGGTCCGGTACGGGCGCGGCAGGTCCGGCTCGCGGCGGCGCAGCACGATGTGGCTCACCATCATCAGCACGTAGGACACCGTCGCCCCGAACACGGCCATGTTGAGCAGCATCGCGCCCTGACCGGTCAGCGACAGCACGAACCCGATGGCGCCGGGCACGAGCAGCGCCAGCACCGGCGCCCTGCGGCCGTTGGTCACCGACAGCGCCCGGGGCAGGTAGCCGGCGCGGGAGAGCGCGAAGGTCTGTCGCGAGTACGCGTAGATGATCGAGAAGAAGCTGGCGACCAGGCCGAACAGGCCCGCGTAGTTCACCACCGTGGTCAGCCCGCCGGGTGCGCCGGAACCGGCCAGCGCGTCGACCGGCGGGTTGCCCGACCCCGCGATCGCCGAGGAGCCCGCCGCACCCGGGGTCACCACGAGCATGAGGACGGCGAGGACGACCAGGACGCCCATCGCCGCGACGATCCCCCGCGGCATCGACCGGGCCGGGTCGCGGGCCTCCTCGGCGGCCAGCGGCACGCTCTCCACGGCGAGGAAGAACCAGATGGCGAAGGGGAACGCCGCCCAGATGCCGAGGATCCCGTAGGGCAGGAACGCCGAGGCCCCCGCGGCGTCGGTGGGGGCGATGTCGAGCAGGTTCCCCGCATCGAACCGCGGGACGGCGCCGGCCAGGAAGACCACCAGCCCGGCGAGCGCGACGATCGTGACGGCGAACATCGCCTTGAGCGCCTCGCCGACGCCCAGCAGGTGGATGCCGACGAACAGCGCGTAGACCGCGAGGTAGACCCACCACCCGTCGGTGATGCCGAACAGCCCCAGGGACTCGACGTACGCGCCGATGAACGTCGCGATGGCCGCCGGGGCGATCGCGTACTCGATGAGCACCGCGACGCCGGTGGCGTACCCGCCCCACGGACCCAGTGCGCGGCGGGCGAAGGTGTAGCCGCCCCCGGCGGTCGGCAGCGCCGAGCCCAGCTCAGCCAGCCCGAACACCATCGCCGTGTACATGACCGCCATGAGCACGGTGGCGATGAGCAGCCCGCCGAAGCCGCCCTCGGCCAGGCCGAAGTTCCACCCGGCGTAGTCGCCGGAGATGACCGCGGAGACGCCGAGGCCCGCCAGCAGCAGCCAGCCCGCCGTCCCGGTGCGCAGCCGGCGCTTCTCGAGGTAGCCGGCCTCGACCCGCTCGGCCTCGACCCCCGCGTGCGCGGCGGGCCGGGTCCGGGCGGGGTGAGCAGTGGGATCAGCGGTCATGGGCGGCCTCCCGGCGTCGGCCCGCCGACGGCGGGGAGGGGCCAGCGTCGTCGCACGTCAGCGCGGGGTCAACGGGCCACCCCGGGCGCAACACGCCGTTCACGGCACCGTTCCCGGCAGACCCGACCGCCGGGGCGGCGTGCGGGATACTCCGTCGGCGGGGCACCGCCGAGCGGGGCACGACACGGAGGACGGGCGGCAGTGACGCCGAGACGGGACGCGGGGCCGGACGACGGCGAGCTGCTCGCCGCACTGGCGACGGCGGGGAACCTCAACGCCTTCCTCGACGACCTGGTCCACCTGACCGCGCGGCACGTCCCCCGCGCCCACGCCTGCGGGCTGACGCTCACCCGCGACGGCAGCGGGGTGACCGTGGCCAGCACGGGGCCGCTGGCCGACCGGGCCGACGAGCGGCAGTACGAGATGGACACCGGACCGTGCCTGCAGTCGCTGCGCACCGGCACCGTCGTCCGGGTGGACGACATGGCCGCCGAGGACCGTTGGGCCCCCTACCCGGCGCGGGCCGCGGAGCTCGGCATCGGGTCGTCGCTGTCCCTGCCGCTGGTCGTGGACGGCCGGCGCAGCGGCGCGCTCAACCTCTACGCCACCGAGCCCCGGGTGTTCAGCGCCGACGACGAGGCCGCCGCCGCCCGCTGGGCGGGCCAGGCCACCGGCGCACTGGCGGTGGCGCTGCGGCTCGCCGACAGCGACGAGCGCGCCGAGGCGCTCCTCGGCGGCCTGGACACGCGGGCGACCATCGGCCAGGCGGTCGGCCTCCTGATGGCGCGGGAACGGTGCACCGCCGACCAGGCCTTCGACCTGCTGCGGACGGCCTCGCAGCGCAGCAACGTCAAGCTGCGCGACGTCGCCGCCGGCCTGGTCACCGCGTTCGAGGAGGCGCTGGCCGAGCCGCGCGGGCGCCGCTGACGCCTCGGCCGCTCACTCAGACGCCGTGCCAGCGGCCGTCCTTGGCGTTGCGCTCCGGCCGGGAGGCGAACACGTTGCCCTCGGAGGGCAGCGCCCCGTCCCCGGCGAGCGCGAACACCCGGAACAGCGGCCCGACCAGCGCGTCGTAGACGGCCGGCAGCAGCCGGAAGCCGGCGATGACCACGGGGTTGGCGATCCCCGACTGCACCAGCCGCCGCGGCCGCTCCAGCCGCGCCACCACCGCGCGCGCCACCCGCTCCGGCGAGTAGACCGGCGGCGGCGGCCGGCCGGTGCTGCCGGCCCAGGTCGCGCCCTGGTAGTAGATCGGGGTGTTGACCCCGCCCGGCGCCACGGCGGAGACGTGCACGCCGGGCGCGTCCCGGGTCTCCTGCTGCAGCGTGCGCACCAGCCCCAGCTGGCCCCACTTGGCCGCCGCGTAGGTGCCCATCAGCGGCGCGGTGACCGAGGCCAGCAGCGAGCTGACGACGACGAGGTGCCCGGCTCCCTGGCGGCGGAACACCGGCAGGGCGGTGCGGGCGATGTTGGCGGTGCCGTGCAGCGAGGTGTCGACGACGGCCTCGAAGGCCGCGCGGGGCACGTCCTCGATGCGGCCGTAGGCCATGGTCTGCGCCGAGTGCACGACGGCGTCGAGCCGGCCGAGGCGCGCGACGGCGGTCTCCACCACCCGCTGCACGGCGTCGGCGTCGACGACGTCGGCCGGGCAGACGAGGACGTCGGCGGCCCCCTTCTCCCGTGCCTCGGCGGCGGTCACCTCCAGCGCCTCGCGTCCCCGGGCGACGAGCACCAGCCGGGCGCCGCGGGCGGCGAGGGTGTGCACGGTGGCGCGGCCGATGCCACTGGAGGCGCCGGTGACCAGGGCGGTCAGGGGGCGGGTCGGCGGCATGCGGCTCCTCGGGCTCGGGAGGGGGCGGACCCGCGGGCAGCAGTCGGCACCCGCGTAGGTGGAGTCGCTCTACCCACGGCCACCGCGGGTCATGCGGGGCCCTCCCCGGGTGCCGCGGGCAGGAGGTCGTACAGCCAGCCGGGGCCGGTGACGGCGACGCCGGCGGGGAGCCGGGCGCGCAGGCCGCGGTCGGCGGTGACGACGAGCAGCTCCCGGCCCTCCCCGGTCAGCCGGACGGCGCACGCGGCCAGGGCGTCGTCCCCGCTGCCATCGGCCCGCACCGGAGTCACGCCGGCCGGGGCCTCGACGTCCCGCGCGGCCCCCTCGACGACCGCGACCACCTCGTCGCAGGCCACCCGTCCGCCGCCGGGCGCGGGCAGCTCGCTCCCGGCCAGTGGCGCGAGCCGGCGCAGCAGCCGGGCGTTCGCGCCGGCGCGGTCCCGCCACCAGCCGTCGGGCCGGGCGCCGACCACGTTCGCGGCGTCCACCAGCAGCACCACCACCGCCGTCCTCCCCTCCCCCGGCGCGCCGTTTCCGCCGCGGCCCACCGGGCACCCCGCCGGGCACGTCCGGCTCCGATCTTCCCCAGGAGGCCCGCCATGGCTCGCCGCGACTCCACCCTGCCCGGCGCCGACGGCGCGTCGACCACCTCCGGCGCCGCGCGGGACGCCGTGGCCGTCCAGCAGGCGGAGTTCGGCGGTGTCCACTGGGGCGCGGCGTTCTTCGGCTGGCTGTCGGCGACCGGCCTCGCGGTCCTGCTCGTCGCGCTGGTGTCGGCGGCCGACGTCGCGCTGGGCCTGACGGAGGGGGCCTCGGTCGGGGAGGTGGGCCTCGGCGGGGCGGTGGCGCTGCTCGTCGTCCTCTTCCTGTCCTACCTCGCGGGCGGGTACGTCGCCGGGCGGATGGCGCGCTTCACCGGGATGCGGCAGGGCGCGGCCGTCTGGCTGCTCGGCCTGGTCGTCGTCCTGCTGGTCTCCGGCGCCGCCGCCATGCTGGGCAGCGAGTACAACGTGCTCGCCCGGCTGCAGCTGCCGCGCATCCCGGTCGGGGAGGGCACCGCGACCACCGCCGGGCTGGTCACGCTCGCCGCCGCCGCGGCCGCGTCCCTGGCCGGCGCGGTGCTCGGCGGCGGGCTCGGCACCCGCTACCACCGCCGGGTCGACCGGGCCGGTCTCGCCGCCTGAGCGCCCCCCGGACGTCGGTGGGCGCTCCTACGCTGCCGGCATGTGCCGCAACATCCGGCCGCTGGCCAACTTCGAGCCGCCCGTGACCGACGACGAGGTGCACGCCGCCGCGCTGCAGTACGTGCGGAAGATCAGCGGGACGGCGCGGCCCTCGCAGGCCAACGCGGCGGTGTTCGACCGCGCCGTCGCCGAGGTCGCCGAGGCCTCCGCCCGGCTGCTGGCCGCCCTCGTCACGACCGCTCCGCCCAAGGACCGCGAGGTCGAGGCGGCCAAGGCGCGCCGGCGGGCGGCGCTGCGCTACGGGAGCTGAGCGCGCCGGGTGGCACGCAACCGAGTGTGGATCTCGGAAGCGGGGTAGAGCGACTCCATTCCCGTTCTCATCCGGAGGAGCTCAGCAATGGCGCGCAACACCCTGTCCCGCTCGCTGCACGACGTCGGTCTCGCCGCCTGGTTCGGCGGCACGCTGGCCAACGCCGTCGCGCTCAACGCCGCGGCCGGTGAGGCCGGCAGCGCCTCGGACACCGGCCGGGTCGCCAACGCCGGCTGGGACCGGTGGACGCCCGTCAACGCCGCCGCCATCGGCGCCCACCTGGTCGGCAGCGTCGGCCAGCTGATCGGCAACCGGAGGCGCGTCGCGCAACAGCAGGGCGTGGCGGGGATGAGCACGCTCAAGACGGCGCTGACCGCGGCGGCGCTGGGCGTGACGGCGTACAGCCGGGCGCTGGGCAAGGTCGTCTCCGACGCCGGCGGCACGCCGTCCCGCTCGGGCACCAAGCCGAGCAAGCGGGCAAAGGCCGAGGTCGCCGCGGCCCAGGCGAAGCTCGACCAACTGCAGTGGGTGATCCCCGCGCTCACCGGTGCGCTCGTCGTCGTGAGCTCCTACGCCGGTGAGCAGCAGCGGCCCAGCGAGGTCGCGCGCGGGCTCGCCCAGCGCTGACCGCGCCGCCCCCACACCCCGACCCACCTCTGGAGTCCCGTTGACCCGCACCCTCGATGCCCAGGACGCGCACGCCGTCCGGGGCGGCGCCACCCGCTGCCCCGACTGCACCGACGGGCTGGGCCAGCCGCGACCGGTCGAGCCCGGCTCGTGGCGGGACCGCGTCCGCCGCAAGCCCGGCCTGGCCACCGCCTACCGGGTCGCGGTGTTCCTCGCCGGGCTGCTGTTCGTGCTGCTCGGCCTGGCCCTGACCGTGCTGCCGGGGCCGCTCACCATCCCGCCGATCCTGGTGGGCCTGTGGGTGTGGTCGACGGAGTTCGAGTGGGCCCGGCGGTTCTTCGTGGCCTTCCGGCGCAAGGCGCGCGACACCTGGGCGCACGCCAAGCAGCACCCGGTGAGCTCGGCGGCGGTAACGATCGGCGGCCTGGCGGCGGCCGGCGCCGTCTTCTGGGCGGTGGGCCACTACGACCTGGTCGACCGCGCCGTGGCTGCCGTCCAGGGCTGATCCGGCGCGACGAGGCCCGGCGGACCGCATCGGTCCGCCGGGCCTCGTCCGTGTCAGCGCCCGACGTCTCCCGGGTCGGGGGTGCGGAACGGCGTGTCCCCGTCGCCGTCCGTGTCGGTCGTCTCCGGCGCGTCCTCCTCGGGCCGGTCGGGCTCCTCGCCGCCGATCCCGAACCCGTCGGCGGTGGGCGGGGCGCCCACGCCCGGGTCGGCGGCCGGGATGCCGTCGTCCTCCCGGCCGGGGTTCGGCTCCATCGGCGTCCACATCGACACGTCGTCCTCCTGGTGGATGGGGCGTTCGAACGGCGCGTACCCACCCCCGCGGCGTGGCACCATCCGGCCGAAGGTGAACGGCAGGTGAACGGGAGGCCGGTGGGGATGACCGACGTGCGGAGTGCACGGCACCGCGACGACTCGCAGGGTGACCCCGGAGAGAGCCGCAAGGAGCGGATCGACCGCGAGCTGATGGAGCTGCTCAACGAGCTGCGGGTGGCGCTGCCCGGGGTGCAGTTCCTCTTCGCGTTCCTGCTGATCGTGCCCTTCCAGCAGCCGGGCACGCCGTTCACCGACTTCCAGCGGGACGTCTACTTCGTGACCCTGCTGGCCGCCGCGGTGGCGACCGGGCTGCTCATCGCACCCGCGGCACAGCACCGGGTGCTGTTCCGCCAGCACGACAAGGAGGCGCTGCTGCGGCGCAGCAACCGGTCGGCGTTCCTCGGGCTGACCGTGCTGGCCGTCGCGATCGTCGGCGCGGTGTTGCTGGTGACCGATGCGGTGTTCGACCTGACGCTGGCGTGGGTCACCGCGGTGGCCATCGCCGTGTTCCTCGTCTGGTGGTGGATCGCCGTCCCCTTCTGGAAGAGGGGTCACAACCAGCAGGACCAGCCGCTCGCCTGACCTACTCCCCTGCGTCGGTCCCGGACCCTACGGCGCGCCGCCGACACGTCGGGCCGTCGAGGAAGGGTCGCCTAACCTGCTGGGCATGAGCACGACGGCGGAACGGGCGTCCGCACCGCCGCAGCCGGTCCCCGCGCCGTCGTCGTCCCGCTGGTCCGTGCTCGAGCTCGTGCCGCCGCTGGCCGTCGTCCTGCTGGGCGCGGTGCTGCTGGCGCCGGGGCACGGCCTGTGGTTCGACGAGCTGTTCACCGCCGAGGTGGGCCGCCGGCCGTACCGGGAGATCCTCGCGGCGATCGTCGAGGGCCGTGGGACGACGAGCTACCTGGCCGACGTCCCGCCGTCGTACAACGCGCCCTGGTACTTCGTGGTGCACACGTGGGTGTCGCTGCCCGGGCTCGGCGGCGACACGTCGCTGCGGGCGCTGTCGCTGCTGGCGAGCGCCGGCGGGCTGGCGCTGGTCACCCGGGCGGTGACCCGGCTGGCCACGCGGGCGACCGGGGTGCTGGCCGGCGTCGTGCTGGCGGTGAACCCGCTGCTGCTGGAGCAGGCGGTGGAGGCGCGGCCCTACGGGCTGGCGGTGCTGGCGACCGGCGGCGCGCTGCTCGGGCTGGTGCGCTGGCTGCAGGGCGCTCCTCGGGGGTTGTTGCTGTTCGGCCTGGCCGGAGCGGGGATGGGGCTGGCGCACTGGTACGCGGGAACCGTGCTGGCCGCCTTCGTCGTCGCGGCGCTGCTGCTGCGCGGGCTGCGGGCGGTGCCGGTGGCGCTCACCGGTGCGGTGGCAGCCCTGCCGGCCGTCGGGCTGGTCGGGGTCAACCTGCTCAACGGGACCGGCGCGCGCAACGCCCAGCACCTGCGCGACACCGGGGGCACGCTGGCCGACCAGGCCGCCGAGGCGTTCACCGGCGGGCTGACCCCGCTGCTGTACCTGGTGTTCGGACTCGCCGTGCTCGGCGCGCTGCGCGGCACCGGGGCCCGGGTGGTCGGGACCTGCTGGCTGCTCGTGCCGCTGGGGCTGCTGCTTCTGGCCGAGGAGCTGCGGCCGGTGTACCTGCCCCGCTACCTGCTGGCCGGGCTGCTGGGGCTCGGCGTGCTGGCGGCGGTGGGCGCGCTGACCGTGCCGCGCCCGGCCCGCGTGCCGGTCGCCGGGCTGCTGGTGGCCTGCTCCCTGGTGGCGGCGTCCCCGCTGGCCGAGCGGCAGCCGCGGGAACGGGCGGACGAGGTGGTGGCGCTGCTGGCCGAGCAGCACCGCGCCGGCGAGCCGATCGTCGCCGCGGACCAGCGCTCGGCGACCGGGCTGGACCACTACGTCCGGACGACGGCGCCGCAGCTGCGCCCCGACGTCGTCCTGCCGCCGGACGACGCCCCCGGAACCGCCGACCGGGTGTGGCTGGTCCGCCGGGTGATCCGCGGCGAGGTCGTGTCCACCGACGACGACGAGGTCCTGCTCGACGCCGGGCTCCGGGTGGTCGGGGAGTACGCCTTCGACGCGTCGAAGACCGACCTGCTGGTCCAGGTCTGGGCGCGCTGAGCCGCTCCTCCCCCGACGCCGGGCGGCTCCGAAATGCCGTGGGCGGCGCCGTTCGGGAGCGCTACCGTCGATCCGTGCCCGAGCCCGCGACCTCCTTCGCCCGCCCCCGGCTGCCGAGCAGCCGTGGGGGCACCGAGGTCTGCCGGTAGCCCGTCCGCGGCGCCGTCGGCCGGGGGTGACCTCCCCTCACCCGCCGACGACCCGAAGGGGCATCCCGTGACTCCTCTGCTGTCCCCCCGCGACCTCGCGGCCGCGCTCGAGCTGCGCGACCTGTCCGACCCTGCCGGTGGTCCGCACGCGATGCAGTCGCTGCTGGACGACGTCCTCGGCGCCCTGACCGGCGCCTGGTCCTGCGCCCTCGACGTGCAACGGCGCCGGCCGCTGGTCAGCGTCGAGGACAACTACGACCGGCTCGGCTACGCGGCCGCCGACGTCACCCGGGACGCCCGGTACAGCCGCTACGCCGCCGAGACGGTCATGCTGCGCAGCCACACCACCGCCGGCGTCCCACCGGCCCTGCGCGCGCTCGCCGGCAGTGCGGGCGCCGGGACCGGGATCGACGTGCTGCTGGCCCTCCCCGGCCTGTGCTACCGCCGGGACACCATCGACCGGCTGCACGTGGGCACACCCCACCAGGTGGACCTGTGGCGCATCGCCACGACCGGGCCCGCCGGCCGGCGGCTGGACGCCGACGACCTCGACCAGATGGTCGACCTCGTCGTCGGCGCCGTGCTGCCAGGGGGACGCCGGCGCACGTCTCCCGCCCGCCACCCCTACACGACGCACGGCCTGCAGGTCGACGTGTGCACCGCCTCCGGCTGGGTGGAGCTGGCCGAGTGCGGACTGGTCGCCGGGCACGTGCTCGCCGGCGCCGGTCTCGACCTCGACCGCTGGACCGGCCTGGCGCTGGGCATGGGGCTGGACCGGGCCCTCATGGTGCGCAAGGGGATCCCGGACATCCGCGTGCTGCGCTCGACCGACCCGCGCCTCGCCGTCCAACTGCTCGACCTGCTCCCGTGGCGGCCGGTGTCGTCGCAACCGCCGGTGCGCCGGGACCTCTCCATCGTCACCGACGCCCCGGTCGACGGCGAGCTGCTCGGGGACGCCGTCCGTGCCGCTCTGGGTCCCGCGGTCGAGGACCTCGAGTCGGTCACCGTCCTGTCCAGCACCGGCTACGCCGACCTCCCCGGTGCCGCGCGCCGGCGGCTCGGGTTGCGGCAGGACCAGGTCAACGTGCTGCTGCGGCTGGAGCTGCGCCCCCTCTCCGGGACCTTGACCGACGAGCGCGCCAACGAGCTGCGCGACCAGGTCTACGCGGCCGTCCACCGCGGGCCGCACCCGGAGTGGGCGGCCCGCTGAAGCGCCCGGGCCGGCCCCGCCGCCTCCCGGGCGCGGTTGGTGCACTCATCGCGACCGGTGAGCGTGCCGGAGAGCGTGCCGGAGAGCGATGCGCGCACGAACCGCTGCCCGGCCCGGGACCACTACCTCTCGCGCAGGGCCCAGGTCAGTGCACGCACCGACTGCCCCAGCCGCGCCCGCGCCGTCCACGCCGAGCGGCCCTCCGGCCGCACGTCCCGTGCGACCGGCACGCTCGTCACCGGCTGCCGGGCCAGGCCGACGGCCAGCACGACGCTCGGGGCGTCCGGAGCCGCCAGCACGGCGGACCGCACGGCCGGGCACAGGGCCAGGAACGCGCCCGCGTCCGGGGGCAGGCCGGTCAGGAGCGCGGCCACCCGCCGGTGCACACCGCCGGTGGAGCGCCGCAGCCACGACTCGTACGCCCCGCGCCGCCCCGCGAACACCGCCGCCACGTCTCCACGAGCCAGCCGGTCGAGCAGCCGCGGCACGGCCTCCGGCGGGTCCTGCAGGTCGGCGTCCATGCACACCCACACGTCGGCCTCCGGCTCGTCGGCCAGCCCCCGCCGGAGCGCGGCGTGCTGCCCGCCGTTCACCTCCAGCACGGTCACCCCGACCTGCGGGCCGGCCAACCGCCGGGCGACGTCCGCACTGCCGGCAGGACACGCGTCGACCACCAGCCGCACCCGCCAGTCCCGGCCGGCCAGCGCGGCGCCCAGCCGGTCGACCAGCGCCGGGAGCGTCGCCGCGTTCCGGTACACCGGGACGACGACGGCGACCCGGCTCACGCGAGCGCGGCCCAGGTGCGGGCCAGCCCCCCGGCCAGGTCGACGGTCGGCCGCCAGCCGAGCACGGACGCCGCCAGCGACGGGTCGCTGACCCAGCAGTCGGTGTCCCAGTCGCGGCCCGGGTGCGCGCCGGCCTCAGTGGCGATCGGCCGGCCGGTCGCCCGCGAGGCCACGGACACCAGCTCCTCGGTCGAGGTCTGCACGCCGGTACCGATGTTGAGCACCTGTCCCGGCGGCAGGTCGTCGGCGAGCGCGGCCCGGACGCACGCGTCCACGACGTCGCCCACCCACACCCAGTCCCGCCGGCTCACCCGGGCGGGCAGCGGGACGACGGCGCCGGTGCGGGCGGCGTCGAGCACGACCGGCACCAGCCGGGTCGGGTGGTCGCCGGGCCCGTACACCTGGAAGGCGCGCAGCACCGCCGCCCGCACCCCGCGTTCGGCCGCGGCGGCCTGGAACAGCAGCGAGCCGGCCGCCTTGGTGGCGCCGAAGAACCCGCGCGGGCGCAGCGCGGCGTCCTCGGCCAGCGGCACCGGCGCGGCGGCGTACTCGGTCGACGAGCCCAGCCGGACGACGGCGCGGCACCGCGCGGGCAGCGCGTCGACCAGCCACGGGCTGGTGTTGACCGCGACGGTGGCGGCCCGCTCCTCCGGCGTGGCCTTGCGGCGCGCGGCGGCCAGGGAGAACACGACGTCCGGGTCGGCCGCCCGCACGGCGGCCGCGGCGTCGGACGGGGACGCCAGGTCGACCGTGGCGCGGGTCAGCGGGACGACGTCCCACCCGTCGCCGCGCAGCCGTGCGACCAGGTGCCGGCCCACGAAGCCGCCGGCACCGGTGACCAGCGCCCTCACGCCGGCTGGGCCACCGGCACGCCGCTCACCGCCGCGACGAGGGCGGCCCGGCGCTCGGCCACCTCGGCCGCGGTGGCGGTCGCCAGCCCGGTGAGGACGGCGAGCAGCCGGGGAACCTCGACGGCCGGGTCCCGCCCGGCCATGTCGGCGGTGAAGGACCGCCGCAGGAAGGTGAAGTCGGCGCCCAGCCGGACCAGCTCGGCGGCGAGCAGCCAGGCCGGCACCGGCGCGCCGCCCTCGGGCAGGGTCAGCCCGCCGACGCCGAACGGGCCGGGCACCGCCGCGCGGACGGCGTCCACCGTGCCGTCGACCAGCGGCGTGAACAGCTGCTGCGAGCCGCGGTCGATGCGCAGGTCGTTGAGGCCGACGTAGACCCGGGACAGCGGCCGGCGGGCCAGCTCGGCCGCGCGCGCCACGCCGTCCTGGGTCTCGATCAGGATGCCGAGCCCGCAGCGGCCGGCGACCAGGTCGAGGGTGCGGTCGACCTCCTCGGCCGTGCGCACCATCGGCAGGAACAGCTCGTCGGCTCCGCGGGCGACCGCGTCGTCCACCTCGGCGCGCGTCCACGGCCCGAAGCCGTTGATCCGGCACAGCAGCCGCCCGTCGGTGGCCACGCGCATGCGGCTGAGGTCGGCGGGGGTGTCGCCGTTGATCTGGGTGCCCTCGCCGAGCTGGCGGCGGTGCTTGCCGCGCCGCTCCCAGTCCACGACGATCCCGGCCGCGCCTGCGGCGACCACCTCGGCGCCCCAGCCGGGGTCGACCGTGAAGAGGAAGAGGTCCACGCGGGTGAGCTTAGGCACACCTAACCCACAGCCGACACTCAGGTCCGCACCCGCGCGTCGTCCGGGAACGGCAGCGCGGCGCCGAGGACGCCGACCGTCACGTCGTCGCCGGCCGCCGGCAGGTCTCGACCCTCCAGCCGGGCACTGAACGCCACCCCCGACGGGAGCTCCAGCCGCACCCGCGCGTCGTGGCCGAAGAAGTCGACGGCGCGCACGCGGGCGCGCGGCCCGGCCCCGGTCGCCGGGCCGAGCCGCAGCTGTTCCGGGCGCAGCAGGACCCGCGCCGGACCGTCGGGGCAGGTGCGCTCGAGGTCGAGCACGCCGAGGGCCGAGTGCGCCCGGCCGGCCCGCACGTCGGCGTCGAGCACCACCGACTCCCCCACGAACGTCGCGACGTCGAGGTCCTGCGGGCTGCGGTACAGCGTGCGCGGGTCGGCCAGCTGCACCAGCCGGCCGCCGCGCAGCACCGCCACCTGGTCGGCCATCGACAGCGCCTCGGCCTGGTCGTGGGTGACCAGCACGGCGGTCGCCCCGGCCACGGCCAGCGCGTCGGCGACCGCCTGCCGGGTCTCCTCCCGCAGCGCGGCGTCCAGCGAGGAGAACGGCTCGTCGAGCAGCACGAGGGACGGCGCCGGCGCGAGCGCGCGGGCCAGCGCGACCCGCTGCTGCTGGCCGCCGGAGAGCTGGTGCGGCGAGCGCTCGGCCAGGGCGGCGTCCAGGCCGACGAGCTCCAGCAGCGCCGCCACCCGGCCGGCGTCCCGGCGCTGGCGGCGCGGCAGGCCGAAGGCGACGTTGCCGGCGACCGACAGGTGCGGGAACAGCCCGCCCTCCTGCGGGACGAACCCGATGTGCCGGCGCCGCGCGGGCACGCTGCGGCCCGCGCCGGCCACGGTCCGCCCGCCGACCTCCACGGTGCCGCGGTCGGGGTCGTCGAAGCCGGCGACCAGCCGCAGCAGCGTGGTCTTGCCGCAGCCCGACGGCCCGAGCAGCGCGGTGAGGCAGCCCTCGGGCACGTGCAGGTCCACACCGGCCAGGACCGGCGTCGCGCCGTAGGACTTGGTCACGCCGGTGACCGTCAGGGAGCTCATGGCAGCCGTCCTCGAGAGGGGTTCACGTCGTCAGCCCCCGCCGGGCGTCGCGGGAGAGCAGCACGGTGGCCGGCGCCGACAGCAGCACCATGACCACCGCGTACGGGGCGGCGGCGCCGTACTCCAGCGCGCTGCTGGCCGACCAGAAGGCGGTGGCGAGCGTCGTGGTGCCGGTCGGCGCGAGCAGCAGGGTGGCGGTCAGCTCGGTGACCACGGCCAGGAAGACCAGCGCCGCGCCCGCGCCGAGCCCGGGGGCCAGCAGCGGCAGCGTCACCCGCAGCAGCCGGTCCGGGGCGGAGCAGCCCAGCGAGGCGGCGACGTCGTCGTAGAGCGGCGGCGCCTGCTCGACGGCGGCGCGCACGGTCACGATGGCGCGCGGCAGGAACAGGATCGCGTAGGCGGCCAGCAGCACCGGCACGGTCTGGTAGACCCACGGGGTCACCTCGAGGGAGACGGTGACCAGCGCGAGGGCGATGACGATCGCCGGCACCGAGCTGCCCAGGTAGGTGCTGCGCTCCAGGAACGTGGCCAGCCGGCCGCGCGCGCGGACGGCCAGCCAGCCGGTGGGCAGCGCCATCGCGGTGGTGACGGCGGCGGCGACCGCGGCCAGCCCGAGCGTCGTCCCCGTGGTGGAGGTGAGCGCGGCGACGTCCAGCGCGGTCGACGAGCCGCGCACCATCCACAGCGCCAGGCTGCCCAGCGGCACGGCGAGGGAGAGCGCGACCAGCGCGGCGAGGGCCAGCAGCGCCGGGGCGGTGAGGGCACCCAGCCGCACCGGCCGCCCGGTGCGCGCCACGCCGGACCCGGTGCGGGCGTACCCGTGGCGCCCGCGCAGCCGCAGCTCGGCCACCAGCAGGGCCAGGCACAGCAGCAGCAGGACGCCGGCCAGCGCGGTCGCGCCGGGCCCGTTGAAGGTGGCGCGGTACTGGTCGTAGATGGCGGTGGTGAAGGTCGGGTAGCGCAGCATCTGCAGCGCACCGAACTCGGCCAGCACGTGCAGCGCGACGAGCAGGCTGCCCCCGAGCAGGGCCACCCGCAACTGCGGCAGCTGCACCCGCCGGAACACCGACCAGCCGGAGAGCCCCAGCCCGCGGGCGGTGTCCTCCAGCGCCGGGTCCAGGCCGCGGAAGGCGGCGACCACCGGCAGGTACACGAACGGGGCGTACGACAGCGTCACGACCAGCAGCGCGCCGGCGTAGGTGTCCAGGCCGGGCAGCAGCGAGATCCAGGCGTAGCTGTTGACGAACGCCGGCACCGCCAGCGGCGCCACCAGCAGCACGTGCCAGATCCGCCGTCCCGGCAGCGCCGAACGCTCCACCAGCCAGGCCGCGCCGACCCCGAGGACGGCGCACAGCAGCACCGTGCCGCCGACCAGCCGCACCGTGTTGCCCAGCAGCTCGCCCACCCGGGGACGGACCACCAGCTCACGGACGCCGTCCCAGCCGACGTCGGCCAGCGCGGCGGCGACGTAGCCCAGCGGCAGCAGCGCGAGCAGCGCCACCGCCGCCGCGAGCACCAGGGTCAGCGGCGTCCGGCGGGCTCGCGACCGCACCGGGCCGGCCGGCCGGGCCGTCGTCCCGGGCCCGGTGGCCGGCGACGCGGGAGTGCTCAGAGCAGCCCCACGTCCTGCATCAGCTCGGTGACCCGCTGCTGGTCCAGCGACCCGGGGTCGACCTGCGGCGCCTGCAGCTCGGCCAGCGGCGGCAGCGCCTCGGCGGAGGGGACGCCGTTGCCGACGGCGTACTCCAGCGCGGTGCTCTCGGCCAGCCGCTGCTGCGCCTCCGGACCGGTCAGGTAGGCGACCAGCTGCTGGGCCTCCTCGGGCTGGTCGGACGACGCGAGCACGCCGGCGCCGGACACGCTGAGGAAGGCGCCCGGGTCGGAGTTGCGGAAGTAGTGCAGCTCGGCGTCGTCGCTCTTCAGGCCGTTCTCGGCGCGGTCCCGGTAGAAGTAGTAGTGGTACATGACGCCGGCGTCGATCTCGCCCTCGTCGGCGGCGGTCATCACGGCGGTGTTGCTCTGGTAGACGCCGGCGTTGCGCTCCAGGCCCTCGAGCCAGGCGCGGGTCGCCTCCTCGCCGCGCAGCGCCAGGACGCCGGCGACGATCGCCTGGAAGTCCGCGCCGCCCGCGGCGATGCCGATCCGGCCCTCCCACTCGGGCTTGGCCAGGTCCAGGATCGACGCGGGCAACTGGTCCGGGGGCAGCTGCGCGGGGTTGTAGACCAGCACGGTCGACCGAGCGGCGAAGCCGGTCCAGTTGCCCGAGGAGGGCCGGTACTGCGCGCCGACCTGGTCGAGGGTCGCCTGGTCCAGCGGGGCGAGCAGGCCCTCCCGGTCGAGGACGTCGATCGACGGGCTGTTCTCGGTGAGGAAGACGTCGGCCGGGCTGGCGTCGCCCTCCTGCACGATCTGGTTGGCGAGCTCGGCGTCGTTGGCGTCGCGGAACTCCAGCGCGATGCCGGTCTCGTCGGTGAAGCCCTCGAGCATCGTGCGGACCAGGCTCTCGTGCTGGGCGCTGTAGACCGTCAGCGTCTCGGCGGCCTCCGCGTCACCGCCGCCGCAGCCGGCGAGCACACCGGCGACGGTGAGGGCGGACAGGGTGGTCGCGGTGGTCCGCACGAGCCTGGTCACGTTGGAACTCCAGAAGATAGGCAAGCCAAACCTCAGCAGAAGGTGTACCACGGGCGGCAGCAGGGCGGACCTGCCCCATCGACTACAACTCTCCGCATGACCGCCGCACCGCTCCGCATGCGCACCGCCCGCTTCGCCGAGCTCACCGGCGCCGAGGTCTACGGGCTGTGCCGGCTGCGGGTCGACGTGTTCGTCGTCGAGCAGGCGTGCTCCTATCCGGAGCTGGACGGGCGGGACGTCGAGCCGGGCACGGTGCACCTGTGGTTCGAGGACGGCGAGGGCGGCGTCGCGGCCACCATCCGGGTGCTCGACGACGGCGGCACCCGGGCGATCGGCCGGGTCGCGACCGCGGCCGCGCACCGCGGGGAGGGGCTGGCCGCGCGGCTGGTCGAGGCCGGCATCGCGCTGTGCGACGGCGTGCCGATCACGCTGGGCGCGCAGGCCCACCTGGAGGGGTGGTACGCGCGGTTCGGGTTCCGCCGCAGCGGCCCCGGCTACGTCGAGGACGGCATCCCGCACGTCCCGATGCGCCGCGAGCCGGCCTGAGGGTGGAGAAGGGACCCCGTCCTCCCCGCCCCTCGCGAGCTCGGGGCGGGCCCCTGTACGGGGCCACACTGCGGACGGCGGCCGACCGGCTGGAGGCGCTCGCGGCTCGCACGACGCCCGGCGACTGGCGGACCGGCGGGCTGCTCGCGACCCGCCCCGAGGTCGTCGCGCACGCGCCGGACGGCGGCACCGCGCACGTGGCCGAGGCGCGGGCCGGCACCGCGGCGTGGATCACCGCGCTCTCCCCCGCGCTGGCCGCCCCGCTGGCGGACTGGCTGCGGGCCGCGGCGGCGACCACACCGGAGGACCCGGCAGCCGAGGCGTTCGCCCGGGCGCTGCTGGCCCGGCTGCCCTGAACCCGCGGCCCCGTCCAGGGGCCCGGGCCTGCGCGGGCCGCGGAGGACGGGGTCCTCCCGCACAGCGGTTCTCGGGTCGGTCGGCGAAGGGCCGCTGCGACGGCACGCACCGTCGACCGATCGGCACACCGCTCTCAGATCTCCGCGTGGCGACGGGCGCCCCGCCCGAGTTCGGGGAGCACGCCGTCGCTCTTGTGGATGTTGCTCGACCACACCGGTTCCGGGTGCGTGTCCATCCCGGCCGCGACGTCCTCGGCCGTGCGCAGCTTGGCGACCTTGTGCACGAGGATGCCGAAGCCGACCTTGGCCACCACGTCGGCCGCGGAGTAGCCGACCTGCATGGCGGTGAACCAGGCCGGGGTGACGTCGGCGAAGACGGGGACCGCGTAGACCAGCGGGTAGACGCCGAAGCTGCTGAGCAGCACGATCGTGGCGTTCCGGAGGCTGACCGCCGCCTCGGGGCCCATGGTCGGCAGCGACCGGCGCACCGCGCCGATGAGCGCCACGTAGAGGTAGGCGAAGAACGCGGTGCTGATCAGGCCCCACACCACCAGGGCGACCCGGTCCCGCCCCTGGTCGAGCACCTGCGACCCCAGATAGCCGGTGACGATCATCAGGAAGGCCGCGGCCATGACGCTGGAGCGCAGCCGGCGGGCGGCGGCCCCGGCGACCGAGCAGACGGCGAGCAGCTCGACGGTCAGCAGCGGCACGGTGACCGACCAGTCGATGTACCGGGTGCTCTCCGTCGTCCGCGCCTCCTCGTTCGGCACGTACACGCCGCCCTCGAGCCGGAAGCCGCTGTCCCAGTCGAGGTACAGCAGCAGGTAGGCCACCGTCGCGACCGCGGCCAGGCACAGGCCCGCGTAGGCCGAGGGCCGGTACCGGGCGGAGACCTCGTCCCGGCTGGTCAGCGCGTACAGGAAGTAGGCGAACAGGGCGAAGCCCGCGCCGAGGACGGCGAACTGCACGACGTCGTACAGGCCCAGCGGCATGGTCTGCAGCTCGGGCACGGGCGGCTCGGTCGGCTCCACGGACCACTCCGGAGGCTCGGGGACGGGAGGCCCGCCCCCGGTACCCGGGCGGGTGCGGAGTGCAACCGTGGCGTCTCGCGCGGACCCGGCCCGGGCAGCGGCCCGGCTCCCCCGTGACGCCGGAAACGCCACACTCTACGAGACCGTGACGTTCAGCTATCGGGCGACCCCGAGGCGGCGCGGGCCGGGCCGTGCTCTGGTGGCTGTGCGCCGGAGGTGGCCTCCGGCCGGGCCGAGACCACACTCACCGCACGATGGCGTGGCCGGTCACCCGGGCGCGCACCCGGCCGCACGGTCGAGCAGCAGGGCTCGCTCGCACTCGTTGCGGGTGAGGCCGGCGGCCTGCTCGAACTCGGCCCGCGCCTCCGCGGTCCGGCCCAGCTGCAGCAGCAGGTCGCCCCGGGCCGCGGGGAGCAGGTGGTAGCCGCGCAGCACCGGCACCTCCGTCAGCGCGTCGACGATCTCCAGGCCCGCGGCCGGGCCGTAGGCGCGGGAGACCGCGACGGCCCGGTTGAGCTCCACCACGGGGGACGGCGCCAGCTCGGCCAGCGCCTCGTAGAGAGCGGCGATGCGCACCCAGTCGGTCTCCTCCGCCGTCCGGGCGCGGGCGTGGCAGGCCGCGATCGCCGCCTGCAGGCCGTAGGGGCCCAGGCCCGCGCCGGTCCGCTCGGCGCGGCGCAGCGCCGCCAGGCCGCGGCCGACGAGGACGTGGTCCCAGCGGCCGCGGTCCTGGTCGAGCAGCAGCACCGGGGCGCCGTCCGGGCCGGTGCGGGCGCGGATGCGGGAGGCCTGCAGCTCCATCAGCGCCACCAGGCCGTGCACCTCCGGCTCCCGCGGCGTCAGCTCGGCCAGCACGCGGCCCAGCCGCAGCGCCTCCGAGCAGAGCTCCGGCCGGGTCCAGTCGCGGCCCGCCGTGGCCGCGTAGCCCTCGTTGAACACCAGGTAGACGACCTCGAGCACCGAGGCCAGCCGGGCGGGCAGGTCCGCGGCGGTGGGCAGCTCGAGGGGCACGTGCGCCGCGGCGAGGGTGCGCTTGGCGCGGACGACGCGCTGCGCGACGGTCGACTCCGGGACCAGGAAGGCGCGGGCGATCTCGGCGGTGGTCAGCCCGCCGAGCAGCCGGAGGGTGAGCGCCACCCGCGCCTCGCGGGAGAGCACCGGGTGGCAGGCGGTGAACACCAGCCGCAGCAGGTCGTCCTCGACCACCTCGTCCAGCGCCTCCACCCAGGCCGCGGCCCGGTCGGACTCCTCCGCCTCGACCAGCTCGCGGCCCAGCTCCGCGGTCTTGCGCTCCAGCCGCTCGGCGCGCCGGAACACGTCGACCGCCCGGTGCTTGGCGGTGGCCATCAGCCAGGCGGCCGGCTTGTCGGGGACCCCGGTCTCCGGCCAGCGCTCCAGCGCCGCGACCAGCGCGTCCTGGGCCAGCTCCTCGGCCAGGCCGACGTCCCCGGTGACCCGGGCGAGGGCGGCGACGAGCTTGGCGGACTCGATCCGCCAGACGGCCTCGACGACCCGGTGCGTCGTCGTCCCGCTGCTCACCGCCGCGCCCCGGCCGGCGTCAGGGCGTGTCATGGGCGGGACCCCGCGCCCGGGTCCGCTCCTCGCTCGTTCCGCGCCGCGATGCTCCCCGGGCTGTCCTCAGGCACCGTGCTGCTGCTCGACGGTCGCCCGCATCCGGTCCTCCTGCGCGCGCAGCTCAGGGGTCATCGCGTCGCCGAAGTCGTCGGCCTCGAACACCTGCCGGACCTCCACCTCGCCCTCCCGGAACGGCGCCCGCCGCACCCACTGCTCCACCTCCTCGCGCGAGCTCACCTGCAGGATCCAGAAGCCCGCGATCAACTCCTTGGTCTCGGTGAACGGGCCGTCCACGACGGTGCTCTTCCCGTCGGCGTCGTAGCGGACGCGGAAGCCCTTCGAGCTCGGGTGCAGGCCCTCACCGGCGAGCATCACGCCGGCCCGGACCAGCTCCTCGTTGTAGGCGCCCATCTCGGTGAGCTCCTGCTCGGTCGGCATCACGCCGCGCTCGCTGTCCTGGCTGGCCTTGACGATCACCATGAAACGCATCGGGGTCCCTCCTCGGGCGGGAGCGGTCGCGGCCCGGTCGGCCGGCGGTCCACCGTCCCCCACTCCCACGTCGAACGGGCACCCCCCGGATCGACACGGTCGGGAGGATCTCTCCCGGAACGGCCCGTCAGATCCAGCGGGGCAGCCTCGGCAGGGCGCCGTCCGCCGTCAGCCCCTCGCCCCGGTTGCGACCGGTGAGCCAGCCGGTCACCGCCGGCAGCGACCCGGAGACGGCCACCGCCCCGCTCCCCCACTCCCGGTCGCCGGCGAAGAGGACGACGTCGGGGGTCTCCCCGCGGCGCGCCCAGGCGGCCAGCACCGCCTCGCAGATCGCCGCCTGCACGTCCTCGGCGACATCGGCGAAGCCCACCCCGGCGTCGAGGTCCACCGCGTGCACGACCACCTCGATGCAGCGCATCCACGGCACCTCGGTGGCGGGCACCTCACGGTCCTGCATGGTGCGCACCGTCGCCGACCACGCCGGTCCGGGCAGCCCGCGGACGGCGTCGGCGAACCGGGCCGTGGCCGAGATGAACTCCGTGCGCAGCCGTGGCGCGTCCAGTGCGGCGGCCTCGGCGATGCCGGCGTCCCGGGCCTCGCGGGAGGGGTACATCGGCGTCTCCGTGCCGGTGCGGGCCCAGGTCAGCAGGTTGATCAGGGCGTCGGCGTTGCGGGCGACGTGCGCCACCACGTGCCGGCGGTCCCAGCCGGGCAGCAGCGACGGGCGGTCGAGCTCCTCGTCGGTCAGCCGGCCCAGCGCGGTGGCGAACAGCCGCTCGCCGTCGGCCCACCGGTCCAGGGTCTGCTGCGGTGCGGTCATGCCCCGACGCTAGGGCCCCGGCCGCTCCGGCACGAGCCCGCCGCACGGGTCGGATCCGCGCGCCGCGGGTAGCGCGGCCCCATGGGACAGCAGACGGGCCCGGGGGGCTTCGCGCAGCGGATCGGCGCACAGGTGGAGGACGCCGACGACGGCGGCGCCCGGATCGCGTTCGAGGTGCGCGAGGAGCACCTCAACCCGGCCGGGACGCTGCACGGCGGCGTGCTGGCCACGCTGGTCGACACCGCCATGGGCCAGGCCGTGCGGACCACCACCGGCGAGGGCGAGGTCCCGGCGACCAGCCAGCTGACCGTGACCTACCTGCGCGCCGGGAGCCCCGGACCGCTCGTGGTGACCGGCCGGGTCCGCACCCGCGGCAAGCACCTCACCGTCTGCGAGGCCGACGTCGAGCAGGACGGCGAGGCGGTCGCGCACGCCGTCGCCACCTTCGCGCTGCTGCAGCGCTGACCCGCCCGTCGAGGCCCGCCGGGGACGACGAGAGGCCGGGGCCGGACGACGTCCGGCCCCGGCCTCCGTCGCGGGGACTCAGCCGCCCATGCGGGAGCGCAGCAGCGCCTTGCCCTGTTCGGCACCCTTGCGGCTGTCGCTCTGCGCCTTGCGGAACAGGTCGGCGAGCTCGTTGTCACCGTCCCGTTCCGCGTCCTTGATGTAGGTCTCCAGGCGCAGCGCGTTGTTCAGGCACTGCTCGGTGAACCAGATGAGGTTGTAGTCCTTGTCCTTGGTGCCGGTGACGTCGCCGGTCTCGGTGGCCTGGCTCATCGCGTTCCTCCTCGACGGTTGCTCGGTCACCGGCGCCCCCGTGGCGGCTGCCGCGGACGACGCCGGCAGGGCCAGTCCAGCGGAAAGGCCGCCGCAGGGGAACCGGTGCGTGCGCCGCGTCGCGAGCCTGGTGGAACGGCCCTGCGGGGAGCCTCCGTCAGCGGGGGCGGGTCCCGGCCAGCCCGCGAGCGGCCTCGGCGGCGTCGGCGTCGAGCACGCGAGAGCGCTCCTGGCGCTCGATGAGCGCGTGGTAGCGGGTCCACGCCTCCTCGGGCCGGACGTCGAGCGCCTCCGCGATCTGCTCCCACGAGGCGCCGCCGCGCAGCGCGGCCCGGAACCCGGTCAGCTGGCTGTCCCGGGCCTTGCGGGCGACGACCTCGCCCAGCGCCAGCAGCTCCAGCGACTCCGGGACGTCGAGCGACGTGGCCGCGGCCTTGAACGACGACCAGTCGTCGGCGTCGACGTCCTCGACCGTGTTCAGCGTGGTCTCCCCGCTGTCCCGCCGGCTGAGGAAGTCCAGGCGGGTGACGGCCGTCGTCAGCGAGAACTCGTGCTCGAGGGCGTCGGGTGTGTTGCGCATGCCGCATCCCATCCCCGGCAGCCTCGGGCGGTCAAACCCGGTGCGACGGAGATCTCCCCCCACCAGCGAGCCCGGACCGACCGCGCCCGCCCGTGCACGTGGTGACCTCCCCGGACGGCAGCGAGGGCCCGCCCCCAGGTGGGAGCGGGCCCTCGCGTGGGGCGGTGCGGCGTCAGCTGTCGACGCCCACGGCCTCCTTGGCCAGCGCGGCGACCTGGGTCTGCGCGGCGTTGACGACGCTGGTCCGGTTCTTGTGGGTCTCCTCGTAGCGGATGATCACCCGGACGTCGTGCGCGGTCTTGAGCTGCTTGACCGCCTTGATGGCGTCCTGCGTCGACAGCGAGTCGTAGCCCTTGATCGGCAGCTCGTCGGCGCTGACGTCGCCGAGCTCCTCGCGGGCGGCGCGGGCGGCGTCGGCGGCGTCCTTGTTGCCCTCACGACGGGCGATCCGCTCGGCCCGGCGCAGGGCGGCGCTGCGGCCGACCGTCAGGGTCTCGCGGACGGCGTCGGTGAACGACGAGGCCTTGTCGGTCGCCTCGCTCAGCCGCTCGCCGGCCTGCTCGCGACGCTGGTGCACGGACTCGACGACCTCGTTGACCCGGTTGGCCCAGAAGCGGACCGGGGCGTTGGCGGCGCGGGCGGCGGTGCCGGCGACCCGCTGCAGCGCGGTGGCCTGCAGCGCGGCCGGGCCGCCCATGGCCTCCTCGGCGAGGACGACGGTGAGCCACTCGACGGTGGCCTGGTGCGCGGTGATCAGCCGCTCGGCGAGCTGGCGGACCTTCGGCAGCTCGGCCTGCTCGGCGAGCACCTTGAGGTAGGTGGCGCGGTCGAGCAGCTGGTGCTCCAGGGAGAGGTCCTGCAGCAGGGCCTCCTCGAGCGGCTCGACCTGCTCGAAGCCGGCCTTGAGGACGGCGGAGAGGCGGCCCACGGCCGGGGTGACGACGTCCGGCACGCCACCGAGGGCGCGCAGCTGGTCGGTGATGGCCCGGGTCCGCTCGGCGGCGTTGTCGGCGTTCTGGGTCAGCTCACGACGCACGGCCTCGGTGCGGGCCTGCGAGACGCGGGTACGAGCGACCTGCTCCTCGGTCTGGGTCAGCAGCACGAGGGCGCGGAGCTGGTTGATGATCTTGGCGTTGTCGGCCATGACGGGAGGACTCCAGACATCGGGGATGACCTGACGTCACAGACCATGCCCGACTTCGGCGCTTGCTAACTCCTGCAAGCGCATCGCTTGCTGTGAACCGTGTCACGTCGTGTCGACACGTCGACTCCGCCCGGGCCGCGGTCGCGACCCGGGCGGGCGGGACTCAGCGGGCGGGGACGGCCGGCTTCGAGGGGCGGTCCAGGCGCAGCACCGGCTGGGTCAGCTCGTCGGCCAGCGGCGAGCGCGGGCGGGGCGACGGGGACGCAGCCGGCGGGACCGCCACGCCGCAACCGACGCAGAACCGGCCCTGCTGGCGGGCCGCGCCGCACTTCGCACACGCCGACATCGGCGTCCTCCTCACACCCGGGAAGTCCGGCGACTTCACTCGCGCGCACCCTGCCAGGCCCCGGCCCGCTGCGGCGGGGCGTGGGACGGGTGGGACGAGCTGTCGCAGGACCGTTGCGGAGCGGATCAGCCGAGCAGCTCGAGCAGCCGGTCCAGCAGCGGCACCTGGCCGGTCACGAGCTTCTCCCGCGCGTCGTCGACGGTCATCCAGGCGGCGCGGTCGATCTCGGGGAACTCCTGCACGCGGCCCGAGCGCGGCGGCCACTCGAGGGAGAAGGTGTTGCTGACCGTGGCCGCCGCGTCGAGGTCGCCCTCCGCGGCCCAGGCGGTGAGTCGCTTGCCGCCGGACTGCCGGACCTCGCCCAGCAGCACGAGGTCGGTGGCGGGGGCCGGGCTCCCCATCTCCTCGGCGAACTCGCGCAGCGCGACGTCCCGGGGGTCCTCGTCGGGGCCGTGTTCCCCCTTGGGAATCGACCAGGCGCCGGCGTCCCTGCGCGCCCAGAACGGCCCGCCCATGTGCCCGACGAGCACCTCCACGCCGCGCTCGGGGTGCCGTCGGTAGAGCAGCAGCCCGGCACTGGTCCTCGGCATCCCGCTCCTCACCTCTCCCTCTCGCGGCTTCAGACCCTGCTTACAGGAGGGAGCAGGGGCTGAAGTGGCGTGGAGGCGGGGGGGGGGGGGGGGGGGGGGGGGGGGGGGGGGGGGGGGGGGGGGGGGGGGGGGGGGGGGGGGGGGGGGGGGGGGGGGGGGGGGGGGGGGGGGGGGGGGGGGGGGGGGGGGGGGGGGGGGGGG
>NZ_JBJGYN010000025.1:0-70125 GCF_054050015.1 Geodermatophilus sp. SYSU D01176
ACCGGGAGCTGGACCCGGTCGCCTTCGGCCGGGTCGTGGCGCAGAAGCGGGTGCTCGACGGCCGCAACGCCCTGGACCGCGAGGCGTGGACCGCCGCAGGCTGGACCCACCGCGCCCTCGGCCGCCGGGGCGGTTGACCGTTCGCTCGTGAGCCGAACCAACTCTCCGGGCCCCTTCTTCTGAGGCCTGCCGGCTCAGCCGAATGCGCCGAGGTGCGAGTCGAGGTCGTCGGTCGACAGGTGATGCCACAGATCGGCCCCGCGGCCCGGGTCGACGTACTGAACTCGGGTACCTTCCTCGATCCCGCTTCCCGAGATCGGCACGACGATGCTGTCTGGCTCGCGGACCTCGCGCAGGCTCCAGGCCAGGCCCACCAGGTCGGCGTTGCTCAGGGTGTCGTCGACGGCCAAGGCGCCGGTGAGCGAGTCCAGGGTTCGGGTGAGCGTGCCGATGTCGCCGAGCACGTCCGCTCGTGAGAGGGCGTCGAACAACGCAGTGATCAGCTGCTGCTGCCGTGCGACGGAGGCATCGTACGCGGCCTCGGTGGGAGCACCCCGCAGATAGGCCAGGGCGGCGGCGCCGTCGAGGTGCTGGACGCCCGGCCGGAAGTCACCCCCGGACCCAGGGAACGGCGCGGGAACGTAGACGTCTACGCCACCGAGCGCGTCTGTGACGGTACGAAAACCGACGTAGTCGAGTTCGGCGTAGTGGTCGATCCGGATGGCGGTGAGCGTTTCCATCTGGCGCACCAGCTCCGCCCGGTCGGACTCGTAGGCCGCCTCCAGGGTGGTCCCGGAGCGGTCCGGAGCAGCGACCCACGTGTTGAGCGGGAAGGACACCAGCTGGACGTGCCGCCGGTCCCCGGTGAGGCGGACGAGGCTGACCGACTGGGCGGTCCCGCTCGAGCCGGAGTCGGTCACGACGAGCACGAACGTGACCGGTGGCTGCTCATCCGGAGCCGCTTCCGCCGCCGGGGGTCGGTCCCCCGTGGGGATGGCGGACTCGAGTCGTGTGATGTTGCCGCCGAAGTGGCTCACGCCCCACAAGGCGACGCCGGCGCTCGCGCCCACACCCATCAAGAGGACGCCGAGGACGATCAGCAGGACACGTCGCCGGCGGCCGCCCGCCCCGTGGACGTGCTGGAGGAGGCGGCTGCGTCGGGTCCACCGGGCCGCCTCACGTGCGGGTGGTGAATGCGGGTCATGGGGTGTTGCAGCGGAGCCCTCGGTGGCCATGACGGCGGATTGTGGCGTGCAGCCGGTTCGCGGTACCAGGGGTCGCAGCACGACCCGGCCGCTCTCACACGGCATCGGGTTTTTTCGCGGCATCACGGCGGTCCTACGCCCGGCATCGGTGGCACCCTCATCCCCTCGGGGGTGCAGCGCACGCTCGGTTCCGAGGGGTCGACGAAGCGTGTCGACCTACGACAGATGCATGAGTCGGGGCACTTATCGTGGCGGAATCGCTTGGCCTCTCATTCACGGTTCGTTTACCTCTCCGACAGCGGTGGTTCTAGATGAGGCAGGACGCCGATTCCTGGGGGTGGGCATGCCGCTCGGAGACGTTGGGTTCAGGGCCGTGGACGGGTACGTCGACAGTGAGAGTGAGGTGATGTCACGCGTCGAGGACCGGTTGAGGGTGGCCATGCACGAGATCCGGCAGCCGGTCGCCGCGGTGCTCGCCCTCGCCGAGGCCGCGGGGGGGCATCCCGAGGTCCCCGACGACGTGCGGCGCTACCTCCACCAGATCGTCGAGCAGACCATGGAGGTCTCCGGAGCCGCTTGGAGCGTGCTCGAGACGCGCCGCGCCCGGAGCGCCTCGGAGTGTGATCACGTCGACCTCGACGAGGTGCTCGATTCCGTGCTGCACGCCGTCCGTCTCACCTGGAGCGGGGTGCTGACCCGCCGAGGGGATGCCGGTGGCATGGCGGTGCGGGGGAGCCGCCCGTCGCTGCGGAGGTGCGTCATGAACGTCGTCGACAACGCCGTTCGCGCCGCCGGGCCGGATGGCAGCGTCGCGGTGTCCGTGCAGTGCCACGCCGACGTGGTCGAGGTCGTCGTCGAGGACGACGGGCCAGGATTCGGCCGGGTGCCCCGTGGCACGGGCGTCGGTCTCGCCGTCACCCGGCACGCGTTGCAGTCCATCGGCGGGGGGATCTCGGTCGGCCACGGCCCGGGGGGCAAGGGAGCGCGGGCCGTGCTCTCCCTCCCGGTCTGGGCCGAACGGGCCGACCTCGGCGGGGCCTGTCCGCACCAGGCCACCGCCTGACTGGCGCCACCACGACGGCGGCGTCCGTGCGAGTCCTCCTCTGTGACGACCATCGGTTGTTCGTCGAGCCGATCGCCACCGCGCTGACCCGGCGCGGCCACGAGGTCCTCGTCAGGACCTCTCCCGACGATGCACTCCGGGCGGTCGGGGAGTTCCGGCCCGACGTGTGTCTCATCGACCTGCAGTTCCCGGACGGCGACGGCGTGGAGACGGTGGCACGACTCCGGCAAGAACACCCGTCGTGTCTGGTCGTCGTCCTCTCCGGCTCCGCCGACCCCCGGGACCAGGAGGCAGTCGCGGCAGCGGGAGCAGCCGGCTTCCTACGCAAGGCCCAGCCGATCAGCGCCATCTTCGAGGCGCTCGACGGCATCGCCGCCGGTCGGCGGCTCCCTCCGCCGATCCCCGTGGGGAGTCCCGCCGGTTCTGCCGAGCGGGCGCGGGTCCACCGGCTGGTCGACCTGCTCACCACCCGGGAGCGGGAGGTCCTGCGCCGCCTGGTCGAGGCGCAGGACACCGTGACCATCGCCCGCGCGCTGGGCATGGCGCCCAGCACTACGCGCACCCACATGCAGAACGTGCTGCACAAGCTTGGCGTGCACACCCGGCTGCAAGCGGTCGCGCTCGTGGTGGGCGCGGGCGTGGACGACGAACTGTGACCGGGCGCCTACAGCGTTCGACGTAGAGGCGCGTCCGACAGGTGCGGGTCGACGGTCGAAGGCGGCTGCCCCAGCATGCCAGCATGAGCGAGATCCGGGTCCTCCTCGGCGACGGGCACCGGTCGTTCGTCGAGGCGCTCGAGATGCGCCTGGGGGCGGAGCCCGGCTTGCGTGTCATCGCCGCTGTCGTGAAGCCCTCCGAGGTGGTGCCGGCCGCCCGGAGTCGAGGTGTCGACGTGGCCGTGCTCGCCACGGACGGCGCCGGTGACTTCCTCGCCCTGGGACCCGAGATCCGCGCCGCGTGCCCCCAGGCGGGCCTCGTGGGCGTGAGCGGTGGGGAGGACGTCGCCACCGTGGCGTACGCGATACGCCAGGGCTTCCGGGGGTGGGTTCCCAAGGACGTGGGCATCGCCGCCCTGGTCGACGTCATCCACGCCGTCCGCCGGGGCGAGACCCGCATCCCGCCGCTCCTGCTGACGCAGCTCCTGGACCAGTTGCTCCGTGAGGAGCAGGACAGGAACCAGGCCGAGCTCCCCTTCCGCTCGCTCACCGCCCGGGAGCGCGAGGTCCTCCGGGCGATGTCCACGGGGGCCAGCCGTCAGGAGATTGCCGTCCAACTGGCCATCTCACCGAACACGGTGCGCACCCACATGCAGAGCATCCTGGCCAAGCTCGATGTCCACACGTCCCTGGCGGCGGTCATGCTCGCCCGTCGCGCCGGCTTCGGCTGACCGCGCGGCCGCTCCTACGGGCCACGCCGCGCATCTGGACGGTCACGCCCGCGCGCGGACACCTCTGGGAGATGCCTGTTCCTCAACCGTCCTGCGTATTTCGGATCACCACGGTGACGGATCCGCTGGCCAGGTCCGCGCCCTAGCGTCACCGACCACGTCGACTGGCCGAGGGCAGTGGAGGCACGGCATGCGATGCGTCGTCACGGGGGCCGCGGGCTTCGTCGGTTCCCACCTGTGTGAAGAACTGCTGGCACGCGGTGACACCGTGGTGGGCGTCGACTGCCTCACCGAGTACTACGACCCGGCGCGCAAGGAGGCCAATCTCCTGGCGGCGCGCCGGCACGAGGGTTTCCGGCTCTGTCGGGAGGACCTGCAGTCCGCCCCGCTCATCGAGCTCTTCCGCGACGCCGACGTCGTCTACCACCTCGCGGGTCAGCCGGGGGTGCGGCCCTCCTGGGGTTCGGACTTCGCCACTTACGTCTCCCGCAACGTCCTGGCCACGCAGGCGGTCCTGGAGGCGGCCCGGTCGGTCGAGTTGCGGAAGCTCGTCTACGCGTCCAGTTCCAGCGTCTACGGCAACGCGGAGGCCTACCCCACCGCCGAGACGGTGCGGCCTCAGCCGGTGTCCCCCTACGGGGTTACCAAGCTCGCAGCCGAGCACCTCTGCGAGCTGTATCGCGTCGGCTTCGGCCTGCCCACCGTGTCCCTGCGGCTGTTCACCGTCTACGGCCCCCGGCAGCGCCCGGACATGGCGTTCTCCCGGCTGGTCTCGGCCGCTCTCGACGGCGGCACGTTCGAGCTGTACGGCGACGGCTCCCAGACCCGCGACTTCACCTACGTCGGGGACGTCGTGCGAGCGATGGGGGACGTGGCGCGCTCGGACTTCACCGGGGTGGCCAACCTCGGCGGTGGCAGCCGGACCTCCATGAGCGAGGTGCTCCGCATCGTCTCGGAGCTCGCAGGCGAGCCCACCGTCATCCGGCGGCCGGCGCAGCGAGGCGACGTCCGGGACACCGCGGCGGACACGACGACCGCGTTCCGGGGGTTCGGCTACGTCCCCCGCGTGGGGTTGCGTGAGGGGCTGGGATCGATGGTCGAGGCCCAGCGATCCGCCGTGCTCGCCGCCGCCGGCGCTGCGTGACGGGAGGCATCCGCCATGGTGTCAGGGCAACAGGTCACGGGCGCCTCGGCCAAGCCGCGCCACCTCGCGCCACGGTCGCGGGCGGTGCTCCCCACGGGCCTGTTCCGCGGCGCCCCCAACGGGCTGGAGGACCGCTCGACGGCGCTGGCCCGGCTCACCCGGACACGCCCCGTCCGGCTCGGAGCGGTGCGGATCCCCCGGGTCGTGCTGCTGAGCGTGGACGTCACGGCGTTCGTGGCGGCCATGCTGCTCACCGGTACGGCGAGCCTCAAGACGCTCACCGTGCTCGGACTCGTCCTCGTGCTCTTCCACACTGGGGACCTCTACCGGAACCGGCTGGCGTACTCCCTCCTCGACGACGCGCCCTCGATCTTGGGCCGTGCGCTGGCAGCAGGCGCCGGCGCCATGGTGCTCGGCGGCCTCAACGACGGTCTGGCCGGAACGGCCCGGCTGCAGACAGCAGTGGCCTTCGGCGGGCTGTGCCTCGCCGGACGGTATGTCGCCTACAGCGGGATCCGGACGGCCAGGCGGCACCACCGGCTGCGCCAGCGGACGCTGATCGTCGGTGCCGGCGCGGTGGCCGGCGGGCTCGCGCGCAACCTGCTCACGCACCCGGAGTACGGCCTGGAGCCGCAGGGTCTGCTCGACGACGACCCCCTGCTCCGCGAGGACGAGCGCCCGGTGCCCGTCCTGGGCCAGTACAACGACCTCAGCCGGGTCGTGGTGGAACACGCCGTCGACGTCGTGATCGTCACGTACGGCTCCGTCCGGGAGCTGAACGTGGTGGGGATGCTCCGGACGTGCGACCGGTTGTCCTGCGAGATCTACTTCGTCCCTCGGCTCTACGAGCTGCATGCGGTCACCAGGGAGACGGAGGTCCTCTGGGGCGTCCCGCTGGTGCGGATGCGCAGGGCTCCCTTCCGCTGTGGAGCCTGGACGGCCAAGCGTGTCAGCGACATCGTCATCTCGGCGACCGCCCTGATGCTCCTGGCCCCGGTCTTGCTGGCCTGCATCGTCCTCACCCGCTGGGACACCGGCTCGGTGCTCTTCCGCCAGACCCGCATCGGGCTCGACGGTCGGCCCTTCACCCTCCTCAAGTTCTGCTCGATGAGGCCGGCGTCGGGATCGGAAGCGTCCACCCGGTGGAACATCGCCGAGGACGAGCGCCTGCGTCCGATCGGCAGGTTCCTGCGTCGGACGTCGCTCGACGAGCTCCCGCAGCTGTGGAACGTCCTCCGCGGCGACATGAGCCTGGTGGGGCCCCGTCCGGAACGCCCGTACTTCGTCGACGAGTTCACCCGCCAGTTCCCCTGGTACACCGCCCGGCACCGAGTGCCGGCCGGGCTCACCGGCTGGGCGCAGATCCACGGGTTGCGCGGGGACACCTCCATCGGGGACCGAGCCCGCTTCGACAACTTCTACATCGAGAACTGGTCGATGTGGGGTGACATCAAGATCTTGCTGCGCACGGCGGGTCAGGTACTCAAGGCGGCGGGCCGATGACCTCGCCCGCCCGCGCGCCGTGGACGGAGCAGCGACACGGAGCCCGGCGTGCTGCGGGGCCGAATCGAGAGGCAGAGATCGACGTGGACGTGGACGAAGCAGCCCAACGGATCATCCGACGACACTGGGCGATCATCCTGGTGCTGACCCTCGTGGGGCTCAGCGTGCCGTTCCTCATGGCCAAGTCAGCGGCGACGGAGTACCAGGCATCCGCCCGCATCATCATCGGATCGGCCGACACCCGCGACGGTCAGGAGGCCAACGCCCTCGGCGACACGGCGCTCGCCCTGGCCTCCAGCCCTCAGGTGATCGGGCGGGCACTGGAGCAGGTCGGCGTGCGCCAGGACCCGGTGCAGGTGGCCGAGCAGGTGGAGGTCGCACCCGTGGGGACCTCCGGCGTCCTCGAGCTGACCGTGACCGACCGGGACGCGGAGGTGGCCGGGATGATCGTGCACGCCCTCGCCGCCGAGGTCGTGCGGCTCCGCGAGGAGGTGCTCCTCGGGAACACCCACCAGCTCATCGCGCAGACCGACGAGCAGATCCGGGCCGTGACGGCGAACATATCCGCCATCGAGGCCGCCGCGATGGAGCCGTTCGCGCCCGTCGAGTCACTTGCCCTCCAGCACGATGCGGCCCTGGAGCAGCGCCGCGTCCTGGAGGCGCAGCGTCAGCAGCTGTCCACGTCACTGGCCCAGGTGGTGCGGCCACGTGTGATCGACGACTCCACCGCACCGGGAACGCCCGTCCCGACGTCGCTGCCGTCCCGGCTCGCCGTGGGTGGTCTCCTCGGGCTGATCCTGGGGGTCGCCCTCGCGGCGGTGCGTGAGGCCTGGTGGCCGACCCTCGGCCGCACCTCGCTCGCGCGGCAGCTGGGCGCTCCGGTGCTCGGTACCCTGCGGCACGCCCCCAGTCGGGGCACCGAGCTGCCGGACCCGCTGCTCACCCAGTACGTCACCCTCGCGGCGCAGAACGCGGGCGTGGGGACGGTGCAGCTGGTGCCCGTGGGGCCGCCCGTGGACGTCGCCAGCCTGGCCCGGTCACTGGACAACAGCGAGAACGGGGGACCTGCCGTCGTGCCGCTCGCGCTCGAGGCCAGCGACCACGAGGACGAGATGCGGCCGAGCCGGCTTCCCCAGTCGGACGCGGGCATCGTCGTCGTCGCGCCGGAGGCCCTCAGGGGCAGCTCGCTGGATGCCCTCGAGCGACACGTGCAGGTGACCCAGGAGCCCATCCTGGGGATCGTCACCTACCGGGGTCGGCGGATGGCGCGGCACGAGCTGACCGAGTTCGACGACGAGGCGATGGCGCTGTCGCGCCAGGCGCCCTCGACCCCCGGCCTCTAGGTCAGCGACGTGACCTGGCGGTTCGAGCGCGCGCCGCGCTTCGCCCGTGCGGCCGCACTCAGGACGCCGTCGTCCGTGCCCGGGGATCCGTCCGTGCGGGTGGGGACCCAGGAGCCGGCCGGCGGCGTCCTGGCCGTCATCGCGGGCAGCGTGGCCCTGATCCCGCTGCTCGTGCCCAAGGGGCCCGGGCACAGCGCGCCGATCGACGTCCTGATCGCAGCCAGCATCTTCGTGGCGTTCCTCTGGGCGCTGTCGACCGGGGCGAGGCTGCACCTGCCCTACGTCGCACCGATGACCGGGCTGCTGGTCGCCGGACTGGCGGCCGCTCTGGTGGGCACGCACCCGATGCGCGGCGGTATCGCCGTCATCCAGGAGATCCTGCTCCTCCTCTGGGCGGCCGCGCTGGCCACCGTGTGCCGGACCCCCCGGGCACTGCGGGTCGTCCTCCGCGCCTGGGCGATCAGCGCGACCGCATGGGGCGCGCTGCTTGTCCTGGCCGTGCTGCTGGGGTGGAGCGCCGTCTCGGGGGCATCGGGCGGGCTCGGCACTCGGGCCCGGCTGTTCTTCGACCACCCGAACATGGCCGGCAACTACTTCATGATCGCCGTCTTCGTCGTCGTGGCCGCCGGTCGCCCGCGGCACCGCTGGGCACGGATCGGGGCCTGCGCCGTCCTCCTGGCCGCGATGTTCTTCACCGGTTCCAACGCGGCCCTGGGATCCCTCGTGATCGGGGCCGTCCTGGCGCTCTTCCTGAGCCTCCGGATCCGGCTCGGTCTGCTCAAGGCGATCGCCGTGATCACGGCCGTGGTGGGCGTGCTCGGCGTCGGCTGGATCCAGGTGGGCGCGCCGCTGGTCCAGATGGCCCAGCACAGCGACAACCCGCTGCTGCGGTACTCCTTGGGCCGTGGTGAACGCAGTGCCGAGGCGCGGGAGTCGCTCTTCCAGTCCCAGTTTGAGCTGTTCGAGAGCGGCAGCCTGTTGGGTGTCGGTCCGGCCAACACCTTGAACTCCCTGGACAGCACGGCCGCCTCGGCGGTGAAGGAAGCGCACAACGACTACCTCGCCACCCTGGTCGAACGCGGTCCCGTCGGAGCGCTCGCGCTGGCAGGGTTGATCGGCGTGATCATCGTGCGCTGCACCCGGTTCACGGCGCGGCCTCTGTCACCGCCCCTCGCCCGGGTGCTCCCGGTGCCGGCCGCGCTGGCCGGCGCCTGCCTGGCCTTCGCAGTCACGGCGGTGACCCACGAGGTACTGCACTACCGGTGGTTCTGGACGCTGCTCGGCCTGGTCGCGGCGGCGGCTCTGCTCGCCTCGGCCGACCGTGCGGTGCCGGGTGCGGAACCGGTGCCCATCCGGACCGGTCCAGGGGTCGCGCCGCCCCTCGGACGGGCCACGTGACCGGTCAGCTCCAGGCGCGGGCCGGGGGGCCGTCGGATCGCTCGGCGTCACGGAAGGTGGTCTCGAACTCGCAGTTCCAGATGCTCTCGTTCGCCTTCCGCGCCATCTCGGGGATCGTGGTCGTCATCCTGCTGGCGCGGACAGGTGGCCCACGCTTGGTGGGCATCGTGCAGTTCGCTCTCACCCTGACGTCCCTCCTGCCGTTCTACTGGGGGGTGCCCTCCCTGCTCGCCCGCGAGGTGGCCCGACGGCCGGAGGAGGGACGACGTTGGGTGGAGGTCGGGACGCTGATCGCACTGGGCTTCGGAGCCCTGTTCACCGTCCTGCTCCCAGCCGTGGCGCTCGCCGTGGGCGCGAGTCAGGAGACGACGCTCTCCATCCTGATCGCGACCGTCGGGATGGTCTTCGACGGCGTCGCCCGCGTGCAGTTCGCGGCCTTCTGGGCCTGGGAGCGCATGGGTCTGGAGACCCTCGTCACAGGGGTGCAGGAAGCGGCCTATCTCGGCCTGACCGTAGGCGTGCTCGTCCTGGGTGAGGGACCGCTCGCCGTGCTCGGCGCCTTCCTCGCGTCCCGGGTGCTGGGGGCGCTGTGGGGCTGGGCGCTCGCCGGCCGCGGTCTGGGCGGCCTCCCCGTCCCGCGGGCCCGACCTGAGTTCCTGCGTCGAACGGTCCGGCAGTGCACGCCCTTCGCTATCAGCGACACCTTGACGCTCACCCACTCGCGGTTCGACACGGTGCTGCTCGGTTTCTGGAAGGGACCGGTGGCGGTGGGGCTGTACCAGGCCGCGACCAGCCTCGTCCTCCACTTCAACACCGTCGCGCGGAGCGTCAACCGGGCGCTGTACCCGCGCATGGGCCGCGCGTGGCCCCAGCGGCGGGACGAGTTCGGCCGGCTCCGGGACATCTCCTTGCGGGTCATCGCCCTCGTCGCTGCCCCGATCTCCGTGGCGTCCCTGCTGCTGGCGCCTCGTACGATCGACTTCCTCTACGGCGCCGACTTCGCCCCCGTCGTCCTGACCTACCAGCTGCTCGCGCTCATGATCCCCATCCGGATGGCGAGCAACACGATGAGCCTCTCGCTCGCGGCGACCGACCGGCAGGTCCCGCGAACCGTCGCGGTGTCGGTCATCACCGCTCTGAACCTGCTGTTGAACATCTATGCGATCCCGCGCTGGTCCTATCTGGGAGCTGCCGTGTCCACGCTGGCCTGCCAGGTCGGCCTGCTGGTCATATACGCCGTCCTGCTGCGCCGGGCGGCCGGTCGGTCGGAGCTGCTCCGTTCGCACGTCGTCCCGCTGTTGGCCTGCGTGCCGATGGCCGCGGTGATCCTGCTGACCGGGGGGCAGCACGTGCTCGTGTCCGCCGCCGCCGCCCTCCTGGCGTACGGGCTCGCGGTCGCCGTGATGGCGGCCATCCGGGCGCCGGCCGACCGACGGCGGCCCATCCGTGCGCTGGCCGTGCTGGTGAGGCCGGCGCGATGACATCGACACCCGAGACGAGGGAGGACCGCGTGGCGCCCGACATGCCGACGTTCATCGTGATCGGTGCCATGAAGGCTGGGACCACGAGCCTCTACCACTACCTGCGCAGCCATGACGAGATCTACATGCCGAAGGTCAAGGAGCTCGACTACTTCGCGGCCGAGGCGAACTGGTCCCGGGGGCTGGACTGGTACCGGCAACAGTTCGCCGGAGCGAACGGCGCTCTCGCCCGGGGTGAGGCATCGACGCTGTACACCAAGTACCCGCAGTACCAGGGAGTGCCGGAACGCATCGCGGCCGTCGTCCCCGACGCACGGCTGGTCTACGTCGTCCGCGACCCCGTGGTCCGGATGCGCTCGCACTACCAGCACCGCGTGGCCCTCGGGGCCGAGACGGCGCCGCCCGAGGTCGCCCTCCTCGAGAACCCGATCTACCTGGCCTACAGCCAGTACGCCATGCAACTGGAGCGGTACTTCGACCACTTCCCCCGTGAGCAGGTCCTCGTGGTGACCTCCGAGGGGTTACGGCACGACCGAGCAGCCGTCGTCCGCCGGGTCTACGAGTTCCTGGGGGTGGACCCCACCCAGCTGCCCCCCGCGCTGGACTCGGAGTTTTACCGGACCGCGCAGCGGCGGTCGTACCCGCCGGCGGTGTGGGCGGCCCGCCGCTTCCTCAAGCACCACGTGCCACAGGCGAAGCGGGCGAAGGAGTGGGTCGACTCGCTGACCGCGAGACGCGGCAGTGGTGGGGCGGAGACGGGGCGGGCCTCGTCGTCGGCGTCGGGCGGCCGCCTTGCAGAGAGCGTGCTCCCACCGGAGCTGCGTGAGCAGTTGGCCGACCTGCTCGCCGACGACGTCGCCCGGCTGCGCACGTACATGGGACCCGACTTCGACGGGTGGGGCCTCGCCTGAGCGCCCGGGCTCCGGTCGGTGGTGCCTGGTCCCCTCAGCCGGACGGGACCGATCGGGCGGGCCTGAGCGCCCGGTCGAAGACCGCCCGGTAGGAGGCGGCGATGGTTGCCGGGGCCCAGCTCGTGAGGTCGGCCACCGGCTCGCGGTCGGCCGGCGTGCTCGTGGTCAGCCAGCCGGTCACCGCGTCGGCTGCGCCATCGAGGTCGCCCAGCGGCACCGCGGTGCCCCTCGCACCCAGGGAGAGGACCTCACGCACCCCCTCGACGTCGAACGCGACGAAGGGCGTGCCCGCCGCTGCCGACTGCACGAGCACCTGCGGCAGGCCCTCGGCCTCGCTCAGGAGGACGACGGCATCCACGGCGCGGAGCACGTCGTGCACCTGCTCCGGCTCGGCGAGGTAGCCGGTGAGCACGGCGGGGTCCGTCAGCCCCAACGACCGCAGCTCCTCGGCCAGCCGGGGCCGCAGGGGGCCGTCACCGACGACGACGAGCTGCGGACGACCCGGCCCGGTGTCCTGGAGGCGGGCGAGGAGGGTGGGCAGGAGCAGCGGGTTCTTCCGCGGCTCCAGGCTGCCGACGTAGCAGACGACCGGCCGGCCGGGCACGGTGCCGAAACGCTCGTCGAGCAGGCGCCGGGCCTCGTCCCGCGGACGCCGGCGGGTGGGCAGCGGGATGCCGGACCGTACGACGTGCAGCCGGTCGGCGGGGATCCCCAGCTCGCCGAAGCGGTGCGCGAGGTCCTCGCCGACGACGCAGTAGGCGGTGGTACGGGTGCCGAGCAGCCGCTCCAGGCGCTGGAACAGGAGGTTCTCGACCCTGCCGTAGCCGGGGCCGAAGCTGGCCATCGAGAGGGAGTGGACGGCCGGCGGCCCGCCGGCGGCGGCCGCTGCCGCACGCGTGAGGATGCCGGCCTTCGACTGGTGGGAGACGGCCACCGAGTAGACGCGGCGACGGAGCAACCGCCACAGGGAGACCAGGGATGCCGCGTCGCGGACCGGGTCGACCTGACGGACCAGCGTCGGCAGCACCCACACCCGCTCCGCCCCGGTCTGGCGGAGCGCGAGGTCGGCGTCGGACTCGGCGCCGAGCAGGAGGTGGTGCCGGAGTTCCGGCACCGCCCGGATGCAGTCCCGGACGCGGCGCTCGGACCCGCCCCGCTGGTACCGCGTGCACACGTGCAGTGCGAGTTCGGGGGTCGTCCGCCCGTTCCCGGCACCGTGCACGTGTCCGCCTGTTTCGGGCATCGCCACTGACCCCCCATGCGTAGCCGGCGGCCGCACAAACGCGGAACGCTGTCCCGGCCGTTGCATTGTGCGGAAGCGGAGCGCCGTGCAGGGGATCTGCCATCACGAGATTCCACATCGACGGTCGGTGACCGCCCGATCGACCGGTCGGCCGGTCCGGAACCATTGCGTATCGTTCTGCTCTACGCCGGTGATGGAACGTGGACCGCGGATCGGTCACCACGCTCGGTGAGCGCGGCGAAACCGGCTGGGACGAGTGGGGTGACCCAGCCTCGCCACCGGGCGCATGGCATCACGGCGTGTCAGCGCTCATCGTCACCCGCGGTGCTCGCAGTCGTCGGCCCGGGCGAGCAGGCGCCTACGCAATTATGACGAGGCGGACTAGTACATCCGACGGTTGGCATTCGCTCTTCGTTGTGCATTTCCGGGCGCCATTCGGGAATTCTCAGGATTTTCCGGCGCTTCCGTTGACAGTGTCCTCGGAGCACCCTGAAATGTGCGGGTCACACCGACCCTTGGGGGGCAGACATGAAACGGACCAAGGCGCTGCGCGTCGCCGTCGTGACGGCGATGATCTCTGGGGGGGCGGTCGCGCTGGCCCCCGGCGCCGCACAGGCGGCGGTGATCAATGCCACTTTGGTCAAGACCACGTGGACCGGTGGTCCGGACTCCAACTGGGCCGAGCCCAGCCCCGACCCGTCGGGGGTCACCTACAACTCGCGCACCGGCCGGCTGATTATCGTCGATGGTGAGGTCGAAGAGACAGGCGCTGCCTACCCCAACAACGTGTGGCGAGGGACCAACCTCTTCGTGGCCGGCCTCGACGGCGCGTTGCTGGAATACGACACCAACACGCTGGCCTACTCCGCCGAGCCGGTGGGCGTCGGGTTCCGCCCCGCCTCCGCCGAGTGGGAGGAGCGGCTGTTCATCTCCGACGACAACCTGGACCGCATCTTCGAGGTGAACCGGGGCTCCGACGGCCGCTACGGAACGCCTGACGACACGCAGACGTCCTTCTCGGCCCGGTTCACCGGCACGAGCGCCGACGACCCCGAGGACGTCGCCATCGACCTGGAGCTGACCCGGGACGGTCAGTTGCTCATCATCGACGGCTACCGCAAGGAGGTGTACGTCTACAGCCCTGGGCCGAACAAGCGGTTCGACGGGCTGCCCTCGGCCGGCGGGGACGACTCGGTGCGGCAGTTCGACGTCGAGGTGCACGGCGCCCGCGACCCCGAGGGCATCGCCTACAACCCGAGCCGCGATACGATCTTCGTCCTCGACGACCCGAGCAACCAGATCCTCGAGTTCGGCCTCCAGGGCGGCCCGCCGCAGAACCTGATCAAGCTGCCCATGACGATGAAGAGCGGCGCCGGCATCGCCCTCGCCCCGCCCAGCGGCAATTCCTCCGGGCCGTGCAACGCCTACATCGTCGACCGCGGCGTGGACAACGACACGAACCAGGACACCTTCAACGACGGCCGGCTCTACGAGATCGCCATCCCGAACCTCACCGGTTCCGGCGGCAGCGGCAGCATGCCCTGCAGCAGCGGCGGCGGTGGCGGCACCCCGACCAACGCGCCGCCGACCGTGAACGCCGGTGCCGACCAGTCGGTGACGATGCCGAACGCGGCCACCCTGGACGGGACGATCACCGACCCCGAGGGCGCGGCCGTCACGGCGGCGTGGACGAGGCAGAGCGGTCCCGGCACCGTGACCTTCGCGAACGCGGCTGCGACGGACACGACGGCGACCTTCTCGGCGGCCGGGACGTACGTCCTGCGGCTCACCGGCAGCGACGGACAGGCCTCGGCCTCCGACGACGTGACCGTCACGGTGGCGGCGGCTCCGGGCGGCGGCGGCGGTGGTGGCGGCGGGGTGCTCGACATCCCCGTCCAGGTCGGTTCGGACGACGCCGAGCAACGGCCCAACGGGACGGTGCAGCTCAGCAGTGGTGACCTGAACCTCGGCCAGGAGGACTCCGCGCTGCTGAGGGTCGGCATGCGCTTCACGAACGTCACGATCCCGGCCGGCGCGACCATCACGAACGCCTACGTCCAGTTCACGGCCGACGAGGTGAAGAGCGCTGCGTCGAACCTCGTCATCGCCGGACAGGCTTCGGACAACCCGGCGACGTTCACGACGGCAACCAACAGCCTCTCGCCGACCGCGCGGCCGCTGACCACGGCGACGGTGTCGTGGGCGCCGCCGGCCTGGACGACGGTCGATGCCCGTACGACCGCTCAGCGGACGCCGGACATCCGCTCGGTGGTCCAGGAGATCGTGGACCGTGGTGATTGGGCCAGCGGCGACCCGCTGGTGCTGATCGTCACCGGCACGGGAGAGCGGGCGGCGGACTCCTACGAGGGTGGCACGCGCAAGCGGCCGGTCCTGCACATCGAGTACACCCCCTGAGCCGGGGGCACGGAGGGCCCGGTCGTCGAGTTCCGGCTCGGCGGCCGGGCCCTGTTGTGTGCGCCCGACGAGCCAGGACTCAGCGGCCGACGGCGCCCGCGGCGGCGCGCACCCGGTTCAGGAGCTCCCCGCGATCGGAGCCGCACTCCTCGGTCCCGGTGACGACGACGACCTCGTGGCCCGCACCCGGCCGGTTCGCCCACCACTCCACCAGGCGGTCGAGCAGCGCAGCGCCGCGGCGCAGCTCACCGAGGGCCTCGTGCTCGTCGAGCAGCTGGGTCCGGCTGTGCCGGGAGGTCCGTCGGAGGAGTCGGTCGAGGGCCAGCTCGGGAGGGACCGAGATGGTCACCAGGAGGTCGGCGCGCCGCCCGCGGCCCGTGCGCTCCAGCGTGGTGAGGACGGGGTCGACGTCCCCGCGCACCCCGATCGACCACAGGGACTGGACCAACCCCTCGTCGACGATGCTCACCCCTGGGCGGTGAGCGGCCCGGGCGGCGATGCCCTCGGCGACCAGCCACTGGACGACCCGGCCTGCCACGTCGGCCCTGCGCGTCGGGTGCGAGCGTGCGATGGCAGCGACCACCCGCCCCGTCCCCGCCGGGTCGGCGAGCGCCGCCGCGCCGCAGGCGACCGCCTTGCGGGCGAGCCGTCGGGCGGTGGGCACGGAGGGAGCCACGGCGGCCTGCGGCTGCCGGACGACGACGTCCCGCTGGGCGAGGTCCTCGGCCAGGGTGCGGCCGAGCCTGCTCTTGCCCGAGCCGGGGATGCCCGCCAGTTCGACGGTGAGCCGCCTCGGGGATTTCCCGTGACCGGGGGCGTCGACGGTCACAGGCTCGTCCAGACGGCTGCGCGCGCGTCTGCGAGCACGTCGTCCGCCGGCCGGGACGCGTCCAGCACCACGGCGCCGCTGGCGTCCCAGTCCGCGGCGAAGACCTCGGCGGATCGCGGACGGACGAAGTGGGCCGGATCGACGCCCTGCTTGCGGGCCACCGCGGTGTCCGGATCGACCCGCAGCACCAAGAGGAGGTCGGGCGCGACCATCGTGGCGTAGCACCGCTGTTCGGCGCTCGCCAGCCGCCGCCCCAGGGCCGTCAGCTCGCCGAGCGGCACCCACCGGGTGCGCGAACCGTCCATGAGGGTGACCTGAGGCAGCGGGAACCGGTCGCAGACGACGAGGTGGCCGCGCGCCGCCGCCGCCCGGGCGCGGCGGTGCTGCCGGCGGCGGTCGGTGGCCGTCACCAGCTGCCACAGCAGCCAGGCGGTGCCGGGAGCGGCGCCGCCGTGCTCGTCGGCGGTGGGGTAGTTCGGCAGCCAGGTCCGCAGCAGCCCCGCTCGCCGGGCGGTGGCGATGCCGCCCTTCACCAGGAGGTTCGCCGGTCCGCGGGGGGGCTTGCCCATGTGCAGCACGCGGGTGTCGAACGGTCCACCCAGCCACCGGGCGAGGCCGTCCACCATGGTCGACTTCCCGGCCCCGTCGCCGCCGACGACGGCGATGACCCCGCCCCCGGCCACGAGACGCTTGGTGTTGCGCTGGCCGAAGACGTAGTGCCGGATGCCCCACTCCACGCGACGCCGGCAGCGCAGGGCCGTGTCCACGGCCGGACGGCGGCGCATGAGCTCGCCAGCACCCGCGACGACGCGCCGGCCTGCGACGAGTCGCGTCGCGAGCGAGCGGTCCTCGAGCAGGGCCCGGTAGTAGCCCGACCAGGCGGTCCAGCCGATCTGCGGGAGGTGCTCGTCGACGACCCGGCGCAGGTCGTCCTCGTTGGCCCGGGCCCGCAGGTACTCCAGCTCCCGGCGTTCGCTGCCGCGCAGGGATGCCAGGCCGAAGGCCGCCGCGTCCCACGTCCCGTGCTTGAGGGCCAGCCGGAGGACGAGCACAGCGAGCTCGAACTCGGGCGCCGGTACGGGGAACAGCGGCCCCTGCGTGCAGGAGGCGAGATAGGCGCGTTCGATCGGCAGGTGCACGTTCTTGGTGGTGTCGTCACCCAGCACCAGGTGTGCCTGAGCGTCGACGTGGACGAACCTGCCCGTTGCCGCGTCCGGACCGTAGTAGTGCACCACTCCGGGGACCTGGCGCCGGCGCGGTGGTCGCGCCTGCTTGAAGCCGGCCGCGATGAGCACGCCGAGGAACGCCTGGAAGGAACCACGGTCGACCAGCAGGTCGAGGTCGTTGTCGCCGGAGGCGGACAGGTGGAGGGCGTCGTTGCTCTTCCAGTGGCAGTAGGTGACACCTGCTTCCCGCAGCCGGGCGCACAGGTCGACGACCAGACCCAGCGGAGCGGCGCCGGCTCCGGTCCTGTCGGCCGTCCCCTGGTCGGTCAGCGAGGCCGTGCGCGGTCCTGACATGGAACCCCCCGGTAGCCGGCCGGTCCCCTCCGCCGATCGGACGTCGGGGTCTCGTCGGGCCATCCTGCCGGGTCCCCGGGAGCGAGCACAGACGTCGACCTCTGCGTACCGAGATCGTCCTGACCCGGGCGAAGCGGGTACCAGGAGATGCATGCCCGAGGTACCGTCCGCTGCTGATCGGCCCGTTCGGCAGACCATGCCACGGTCCCGGCGGCCGTGCCCGCGTCCCGACGCTCGAGACGGGTACTCATGTCCTGGTCGAGGCCACGACGTCGATCGCTCCTCCTCGCCCTGGTGACCGTGCTGGTCCTCGGCCTCGGCGTCGCCGCGGCGGCGCTCCTCCTCGATCGGAACGTCGAGCCCTTCTCCAGCAGTGCCCCGCCGGCTCCGTGCGACGGGGAGGGCCGCACGGTCATCCGTCCCGACACCGACGGCTCGGTCCGCGCCGGGCAGTGGGAGGTGCCGTCGCCGCCGGACGACACCACCTACGACCTCTCCGACGTCACCTCGACGGCGTACCCAGCCACTCGGTCGCCCTTCGCGGTGGGCACCGACGACGCCGCGCTGCGCACGTGCGTCCTGGGGGGGACGGTGCTCGGGAAGGCGGACGACGCCGCGACATGGGAGCTCTACCACGACAGCTACAACGCGGCCTGCCTCAAGATCATCGCTCGCGAGTGGATGCAGGTGCGGGGCCTGCGGTGCGACAACGTAGAGGACGGCATCAAGCCGCAGGAGTCCGGCGTCAACGCGAACAACACGCAGTTCTACGTCTCGGGCACCTACCTGACCCGTATCCGGGACGACTGCATGGAGAACGACTACACGGTCGGCGGCGTGCTGTACGACAACCTGTGGGAACAGTGCAACACCGGCATCTCCGAGCGGCCCTCGAACGACCGCTCCTGGCCGACGCCGGCTTCGGAGACGCTGGTCCTCGACCACATGTTGATCGGGCTCTACGAGACCCCGCACGAGGAGGACGGCCAGGTCGTCATGGGCGAGAACGCCCTGTTCAAGTGGTCGACCTCCGGCAACCGCCTGGTGATCAGGTGCTCCGTCTTCAAGGTCGACTCGGTGTCGCTGAACGGTGAGGACGCGATGGCCCTACCGCCGGGGACGGTCGTCGACGACTCCGCGTGCCCCGACGACCCCACCACGATCGTCTGGCTGGGTGGGGGCGAGTATCCGGTGCCCACGCCCGGGATCCGCGTCGTCAGCGACCCGGACGTGTGGACCGACGCAGTCAACGCGTGGAAGGACGCGCACGGTCACCCGACCGGGAGCTAGTGGTACCCGGAGTACCGGGTCATCTCCTCGGGGGGACGACCCGTGCCGCTCGCCGGGTTGGCTCCGCCGGGATCGGCCCGGCACCAGGAGACGCGCGGGTCACCACGCGAGCCGGGGCGTCGGCGGGCGCGGGATCCGGCGAGGAGGGATGTGTCGGTCGTCGTTGCCGCCGTCCCGGTGCTGCTGGCCGTCGTCCTCGGGTACGCGATCGGCTGCGCCGTCTGGGAGGCGACCGGCCTCGGGGGCAACCCGCAGGTGGTCGGCTGGCTGACCGGCCTGGCGCTGCTCGCGGTGGCGATGAGGCTTTTGCTGTCCCGGCAGGCGCGGCTGCAGCGTTCGCTGCGCCGGGCCTGCGGACGGGGGGCGACGTAGAGGCCGCCCGACGACGCCGGAGAAGGGGCTGGGACCGGCGTCCGCGCCGTTGCGGGTGCCCACGTCTCAGTGGGTGCCGGCGTAGCGGATGACCCGGCCGGCGCCCTGAGCGCGGGCGGTCTGCAGCGACAGGACGGCGCGGCGCATCGTCTCGGCGGCGGTGGTGCCGGGCTCGAGCGCGGTCGTGCCGGCGCAGGCGCCCAGGCCCGGGATGCCCAGCTCGCCGATGGTCGCCGTCAGGCGGGTGGCGGCCACCTCGGCGTCCGCGGCGGTGCCGCGCAGCAGGACGGCAAACTCGACGGGGCCGGAGCGGCCGAGCCAGTCGTCGTCGCGCAGCGAGCGGGCCACGACCGAGGTGGCAGCGGCGAGGCTGCTGACGGGCGTCGGCCAGCTGTCGTCGCGCCGGAGCAGGCCGAGCACAATCAGCGCCCCGGGGACGTCGCGGGTGGCGGCGAGGCGCTCGGCGAGGTGGGCCGACACCGAGTTCGGTCCGGGCAGCAGGCTGGTGACGTCGTCCTCCGGTGGGAGGAGGAGCGGGACCGGCAGGGAGACCGAGAGCGGCTTGTCGGCAATGGACATGACCTCCCCATCGATGCTGATCGCGTCCCACCCGGAGAGGTGGGCTCGACGTCCGGACCCGTCACCACCCGTGTTTGCCCCGTCGCCGGACCGGAACCTCCGTCCCGGTCGGGCGGCACGCCCGGGCCCGATCCCGGCACAGGCGGTGAACACACGCGGGACCAGCGCGGACGAGCACGGACCGGACGGTTCCGTCGCGGAGCTGCTCCCCCTAGCGTCCCGGGGCCACGGGCGCGCGCGAGCCGCGCCGAGGGGGAGGGCTCGTGCGGGGACCAGACCCGGCCGGGATGGACGGCGGGCCGCTCCGCGGCATGCCGGTGCTGGTCACCGGGGGAACCGGCTTCCTCGGGGCGTCGGTGGTGCCGCGGCTGCTGGCCGCCGGGTGTCGCGTCACCGTGGTGGGCCCGGATCCGGGGTGGCGGGAGCCCGTGCGGCGGGCGATCCGCGAGGGCGTCGTCGAGCTGGTCCAGGAGCCGGAGTGGTGGCGGCCCGACGCGGCCCGGCGGGTGGCGCGCCGGGCGGTGGGGACCGAGCAGCTGGTGCACCTCGCCTCGGCGCCGCCGTCGACGGGGCAGCGGTCGGCGACCGGCGCCGCGCGGGACGCCGTCTCGGTGGACGTGGCCGGCACTCTGGAGCTGCTCGCCGCGATCGGGGACGGGCTGGGCCACGTCGTGCTGGGCAGCTCGGTGGAGGTCTACGGGCGGGCGCCGGTCACGCCGGTGGACGAGTCGATGCGGCCGACGCCTGAGGACTCGGCGGCCGCGGCGCGGCTGGCGCTGGAGGACCAGCTGCGGATCGTCGCCGCGGCGGGCGGGCCGGAGGCCACGGTGCTGCGGTTTACGACGCTGTACGGGCCCGGGGAGACCATGCCCTGGGCGGTGCCGACCTTCATCCAGGCCGGGCTGGCCGGGCACCCGGCGACCATCACCGGGGACGGGCAAGAGCTGCGTGACTACCTGCACGTGGAGGACGCCGCGGACCTGGTGCTGCGCGCGGTGGCGCGACCGCCGGCGCTGTCGCCGCCCGGGGAGCGGTTCCGGCTCGTCAACGCCGGCAGCGGGACGGCGGAGCGCACCGTGGCGCTGGCCCACCGGGTGCGCCGGGCCGTGGCCGAGCAGCGCGGCGTACTGCCCCCGCCACCGCGGCACGTGGGCGCGCGGCGGGCCGGGGACGTGGTGTGCCGGACCCAGCGGGCGCGCGAGCTGCTGGGGTTCCGGCCGACCGTCGACCTGGACCGGGGGTTGGCCGAGGAGGTCGCCTGGTTCGCCCGGCTGGCGGAGGCCAGGCGCGACCTCCCGGTGGACACCGCGGTCTGACCGCGGTGTCCACCGACCTCAGAAGGACGACGCCCGTCCGACCGGTCGGCCGTCCTGGGGCGGCAGGGCGAAGTGCCGCAGCCGGCGGAAGCCCTCCGCACCGTCGATGGCGGCACGGAGCGAGGCGGCGGCCCGGATCGCCTGGACGGCGTCGACGGTGTAGCGCCGCCACAGCCGCCGGGGCTCCCGCACCAGCCGGACCAGCCAGTTGAGCTTCAGCGGATAAGCCCACGAGGGGTAGTAGCCCTCCTGCTGCACCTGGTCGAGGAAACCGCCGCAGGTGATGGCCAGCCCGGTCGGCAGCCGGCGGGCGACCTCGCAGACGAACTCGTCCTGCAGTCCGGCACCCAGCCCGGCCAGCACCACCGTCGGGCGGTGGCGGGCCAGCCAGCGGTCCAGGTCTCTGCCCCGCGGCAACCCCTCGAAGCCGTCCCGGACGGCGACGATCCGCCCCCCGGGCGGCAGCAGGCGGGAGACCGCACGGTGGATCCCGGGCAGTGACGACGGCGTGCCTCCGACGATCGCCACCCGTGGCGACCGGAGCCGGCCCAGGAGGGCCGGGAGGACCAGGTCCGCGCTGGTCCGCGGGGTCGTCCGACCCAGGATCCGGCGGAGGAGGAGACCGTCGACGCCCACGTACGTGAGCTCGTCGAGCACCTCCGGCGTGCGGGCGAGGACCACCTGGGCGCTGTGGTGGTTCAGCCACGAGACGCTCGCGCAGGGACGCTCCTCGTCGTGGAGGGTCGCGAGGTGCTCCGCGACGAGCTCGGCGGCGACGGCAGCGGGCGCCTCCGGGTCCGGCACCTCCTCCAGGAGCACCCCGCGGCTGCCGTGCGGCTCGAGCACGGCCACCCCGGCGGGCGGCGCCGCGGCCGACCGGCCGGCCCGGGGGCCGGGGTCGGTCGCGGCGCCGTCCACGACGGTGAGGTGCAGCGGCGCGCGCATCAGACCGGCCGCTTCGCGGGCCACACGACCTCGCTGTCGGCGACCTCGCCGTCGAGCCGCTGGTAGTAGTCCCCCGCCGGCAGGACCGACTGCTGGGCCATCGCCGTGGCGACCATCCGGGCCAGCTCGATCGCCCCGCGTGCCTGGAAGTGGGTGTCGTCCACCTCGCCCTCCGGGTAGTTGGGGTGCTCGCCCGGAGCCAAGTGCATGAACCAGTCGAGCGTCCCCTCGGGGCCGAGCTCGTTCCACTTCACGAGGCTCAGCTCGGTGAGGTCGACCAGCGGCACGTCCTGCTCCGCGGCCAGCGCCCGCATGGCGGCCGGGTACTCCCCGTGCGTCGTCTTCGCCTGGCCGGCTGCGTCGAACCGCCGCCGCTCCACCGGCGTCACCAGCACCGGGGTGGCCCCCCGGTTCCGGGCACCGTCGATGTAGAACTGCAGGTAGTCCTGGTACGTGGTGTACGGGTCGGTGTAGCGGGTGGGGTCGTCGGCCTTCTGGTCGTTGTGCCCGAAGGAGATCAGCAGGTGGTCACCCGGCTGGATCTCCGCGAGGATCCGGTCCAGCAGGCCCAGGTCGTAGAAGCTCTTCGAGCTCGCCCCGGACTTGGCGTAGTCCACGACCGTCGCGTTGCCGGTCGTGAACAGCGGCAGGGTCTGACCCCAGCCGGCGCGCGGTGCCTCGTTCGTCTGGTAGATCGACGAGGTCGAGTCACCGGCGACGAAGACGCTCAGCGGCCGGGTCTCGGTGCTGGCCTCCGTCACCGTCGCGCTCGCCGTCGCGGGCGCCGACTCGTTGCCCGTCCTGTCCACCGCGGTGACCCGGTAGGACGCCGTGGTGCCCACCGGCACGGTGGTGTCGACGTAGGTGGAGGCGGGAATCGGCGTCCCGGTCAGCCGGGCGTAGTTGTCCCCCCCGCTCAGCGTGCGGTGGACGACGTAGCCGGCGAGGTCCTCCTCCGTGCTGTCGGCCCAGTCGAGGGTCACCGACCCCGCGCCCGGCTCCGCGGTCAGGCCGGCCGGGGCGGCCGGGGCCGTGGTGTCGGACGGCGGCGGCGGCAGCTCACCGGTCGGGTTCCACCCGTCGGAGCCGGCCAGGTACGTCCACTTCGTGTACCGCTCGGCGTCGGCAGCGGTCAGCTGCGGGCGGTCGGCGTTCACGCCGGCACCCGGGCCGGTGTTCCGGTACTCGGCGAAGCGGGCGTCCCGCCAGGAGAAGCCGCTCATGTCCGTCCACGGCGCCGACTTGATCGCTGCGGGCAGCTCCGTGTCGCGGACGACGACCTGCGCGATGGCGTTCACGTCGCCGCTCGGGTGCCACGGCCGGCCCAGGTGCACCGTCCCGGCGGGGGCGTCGCTGGCCACGGTGCTGTCGGTGACCAGGATGCCGAACGGCAGGCTCTTGTCGATGCTCCCGGCCGTCAGGTAGCCGTTGTTCGAGCTGCTCCCGCGCGTCGAGGCGAACAGCGTGCTCCGGTCGAACACCGCCGTGCCCCGCCCGAAGACGAAGTCCACGTCGCCCTCGACGTAGCTGTCCGCGAAGTAGGAGCGGGCAGCCGTGCCGACGGCGGGGGAGTCCACCATCAGGGTGTCCTGGTCCCCGAGGATGCGGACGTTGTCGAAGACCAGCCGGTCGCCGGTGGTCTTGAGCGCGACCGCCTGCTCGCTGCTGTAGGTGAACGCCGCCTCGTCGAACGCGTTCTCGATCGTCAGGTCGCGGACGGTGACGTCCCGGCCCTTGATCAGCACGCTGGCGCTGCCCGACGTCCCCCACGTGCCGGAGCCGTCCGGCTTCGGGGTGCTGGCCGCGTCGTCGTAGGTGAGGACGACGTCCTGGGCGTTGCCGGTCGTCCCGAACAGCGAGACGTGGTTCGAGGAGACCGTCAGCTTCTCCCGGTAGGTGCCGGGCTGCACCGCGATGACCACCGGGTCGGCGGCCGTCCCGGAGCCCGCGGCGGCCAGCGCGGCCGCGACCGTGGTGAAGTCGCCGGACCCGTCCTGCGCGACGAGGACGTCGTGGGCGGGGAGGACGACGCCGGTCGGGGTCACCGCCACCGGGGACGACGCGACCGACTCGTTGCCGGCCGTGTCGAGGGCGGTGACCACGTAGGCGTACTCGGTGCCCGCGGCGGCCCCGTCGTCGGTGAACGTCGTGCCGGTGACCAGCACGTCGTTGACCTTGTTGGCGGCGGTGACCTCCACCGGTGTGCTGGTCGAGCGGTACACCTGGTAGCCGGCCAGGTCGGCGTCGGTGCCCGCGGTCCAGGCCAGCGTCGCCGAGCCGTCACCGGGCTGGGCGGTGAGCCTGGCGGGGGCCGCCGGAGCGGTGGTGTCGGTGACCGGCTCCTCCGCACCGGTGGGGTTCCAGCCGTCAGACCCGGCCAGGTAGTCCCACTTCGTGTGGTCGGCGGCCTGGGCAGGCGTCAGCTGCGGGCGGTTGGCGTTGACCGTGGCGCCGGGGCCGGTGTTCTGGAACTCGGCGAACCGGCCGTCGGTCCACAGGTTCGGCGACATGTCCGCCCACGGCTGGCCGGTCCTGATCGCCGCCGGCAGCTCGGTGTTGCGGATGACCACCTGACCGCGGCTGTTGTAGACGACGCCGTTCTTCGTGTAGCCGTCGCTCCAGCCCCGCCACGGCCGGCCGAGGGAGAAGGTCTCCGCCGGGGCGTCGCTGGTGATGGTGCTGTCGGTGATCAGCAGGCCGTACGGGAACTGGTCGGCCGTGCTCGCCGCGGTGATGTACCCGTTGTTCGAGCTGCTGCCCCGGCTGAGGGCGTGGATCGTGCTGCGGTCGAAGACCGCCGCCCCCCGGCCGAAGACGAAGTCGACGTCGCCCTGCACGTAGCTGTCGACGAAGTAGGACCGCGACACGATGTTGGCGTCGGGCGAGTTGACCAGCAGGGTGTCCTGGTTGCCCAGCAGCCGGACGTTGCTCGCCACCAGCCGGTCGCCGGTGGTGTGCAGCGCGACCGCCTGCTCGCCGCCCGACAGCTGGACCGCGGCCTCGTCGAAGGCGTTCTCGACGGTGAGGTCGCGCAGCGTGACGTCGTTGCCGGAGAGCCGGAACGTCTGGCTGTTGCTCGTGCCGTAGGTCAAGCCCGTGGCCGGGTTGGTGGTGCCGGCGGCGTTGTCGTAGGTGATCACGACGTCGGCCGCGTTCCCGGTCGTGCCGATCAGGGTGACGTTGCTCTTGGTCAGGCTGACCAGTTCCCGGTAGGTGCCCGGCTTGACGGCGATGACCACCGGGTCGCCCGCGGTCCCCGCCGGGGTCGCGTCGATCGCGGACTGGACGGTGGTGAAGTCGCCCGAGCCGTCCTGCGCCACGAGGACGTCGTGCAGCGGCAGCACCTCGCCGGTCGGCGTGGCCGAGGCGACGGGAGAGGCCGGCGACTCGTTCCCGGCCCGGTCCACTGCGGTGACGGCGTAGGTGTAGCCGGTGCCGCTGACCACCGACCGGTCGGCGAACGCCGTGCCGATGAGCAGCTCGGCGGTGACCCGGTTGGCCTCGGTGGCCTCGACCGACGTCCCGGCGGCGCGGTACACGCGGTAGCCGGCCAGGTCGGCGTCGGTGTCCGCCGTCCAGGACAGCTCCACCACGCCGTTCCCGCCGGTGGCGACCAGGCCGGCCGGCGCGGCCGGGGCGGTGGTGTCCACCGGCTCGGTCGGCAGCGGCTGCCCCACCGGGTTCCACCCGTCGGTGCCGGCCAGGTAGGCCGCCTTGGTGTACCGCCCGGCCTGCTCGTCGGTCAGCTGCGGCCGGTTGGCGTTCACCGTCGCACCGGGACCGGTGTTCCGGTACTCGGAGAACCGGCCGGACGTCCACGGGACGGTGGCGGTCCAGTCCCTCCACGGCTGGGCGGTGTTGATGCCGGCGGCGAGCTCGGTGTCCCGCACGGTCACCTGGGCCTGCGCCGTGGCGTGCGCCGGGTAGGGCCGGCCAAGGTGGATGCCGCTGCCGTCGGTGGTGATCTCGCTGTCGGTGATGAGGAAGCCGTACGGGTGCGCGGCGTCCACCGCGGAGTCGGTGATGCTGGCGCCGGGCTGGTCCAGCACGTGGAAGGTGCTGTCCTCGAACACCGCGACCGCCCGGCCCAGGACGACGTCCTGACCGCCCTCGACGAAGGCGTTGGTGAAGTACATCCGGGTGAACGTGGTCGTGTTCGCCGTCGACAGCTGCAGGGTCTGCTTGTTGCCGAGGAGGCGGACGTTGTCGAAGACGTCCTTGTCACCCGAGTTGACCTTCAGCGCGGTCGCCTGGGCGCCGGTGACCCCGGTGCCGTTGGTGTTGGCGACCGTGAGGTTGCGCAGGCTCCACTCGTGGCCGGAGAGGGCGACGGTGGGCAGCGTGGCGCTGCTCGTGGTGAGCACCGTGTCGGCCGGGTCCGTCGTCGCACCGAGCAGGGTGACGCCGTAGCGGTTGCCGGAGTTGACCAGGCCGTCGTAGGTGCCCGGCTCGACGAGGACGACCTTCGGGTCGGCCCGGTGGTCGGCGTTGTTGGCGATCAGGTCAATGCCGCCCTGGACGGTCGTGGCGTCGCCGGAGCCGTCGGCGGCGACGACGACGTCGACCTCGACCGGGGTCGTGGTGACGGGCGCGGAGGCCGGCGAGGCGTTGCCCGCGGTGTCGACCGCGGTGACCGTGTACGTGTAGGCGGTGCCGGCGGTGACGGTGGCGTCGGTGAACGACGTCCCCGCCACGGGCTCGTCCCCGCTCACGACGGTCGCCGGGGCGCCGGCCGCCGTCCGCGTGACGCGGTAGCCGGCCACGTCGGCGTCGGCCGGGGCGGTCCAGGAGACGGTGATCTCGCCGCGGCCGAGCGTGGCGGTGAGGTCGGCCGGGGCCGCCGGCGCCACGGTGTCGATCGGGTCCGGGGTGACGCCGTCGCCGGCGGTCGGGCGCTGGGTGAGCGGCTGGTCGCCCTCGCCGCCCCACCAGACGGTGTTCAGGCCGTCGATGAACCACTGGCCGGTGCTGGGGCGGAAGACGGCGATGTCGGCGGTGCCGTCGCCGTCGTAGTCGGCCGGGACGGCGGTGTCGCCCTCGCCGCCCCAGTACGTCGTCGGCAGGCCCTGGACGAACCACTGGCCGGTGGAGGGGCGGAAGACGGCGATGTCGGCGGTGCCGTCGCCGTCGTAGTCGGCCGGGACGGCGGTGTCGCCCTCGCCGCCCCAGTACGTCGTCGGCAGGCCCTGGACGAACCACTCGCCGGTCGCGGGACGGAACACCGCGATGTCGGCGGTGCCGTTCCCGTCGTAGTCGGCCGGGACGGCGGTGTCGCCGTGCCCGCCCCAGTACGTGGTGGGGCCGCCGTCGACGAACCACTGGCCGGTGGAGGGACGGAAGACCGCGATGTCGGCGGTGCCGTCGCCGTCGTAGTCGGCCGGCACCGGGACGTCGCCCGGCCCGCCCCAGAACGTCGTGGCCCCGTCCTGGACGAACCACTGGCCGGTGGAGGGGCGGAACACCGCGAGGTCGGCGGTGCCGTCGCCGTCGTAGTCGGCCGAGACGTTGACGTCGCCGTCCCCGCCCCAGAACGGCGAGTCGGCCCGCTCGAGGTAGAAGCGGCCCTCGCTGTCGCGGAAGACGCCGATGTCGGCGGTGCCGTCGCCGTCGAAGTCCGTTGCGGCTGCCCCCGCGGCAGCCGCGGTCGCGGACGGGACGGCGATGTTGAGGAGCCCGAGGAAGAGGGCCGACAGGACCAGGGGCGCGACGGCTCGACCGGCGAGCGGGCGCGCGGAACCAAGGGGTGGGGACACAGGGGTCTCGTCTTCTCTCGCGGAACGGGTGAGCCCAGGAGCGGTCGGCGTTGACCCGGCGAGACGGAGAAGCAGACGGCTTCAGCCTCGGGAACTGGTGCGCTGTGCCTGGAGCAGCGCTGACGCTACGTAGCCGCGATCCGGACCGACCATCACCCGAGCGGGTGAGCAGAGTGCGGATCGCGTCACATCACGGCTCAGGAGCGGACGCTCAGTGACCGGAGCGCTGCGCCCCAGCACCGGACCGCCATGGGGGTGTCTCAACCGCTCGGCGTGGCGGTGGGGGCGGCGAGCCCCCGCAGGTACGCCCACCACCAGATCGCCAGGGCGGCGAGACCCGCCAGCGCGTACCCGATCGCGACCCCCTGCGCCGCCCCCAGGACGGCACCTCCCCAGGCGAAGAGGAGGACCCCGGGCGCGGAGCACAGCTGGGCCCGCAGGCTGCGTGCGGAGTCCGCGATGCTGTGCAGCCCGGTGGCCGCGCCCGACTGGACGGCGACCGCCACCAGCCACACCCCGAGCCAGGGCACCAGCTCGCGCGCCGCGGGCCAGGCCGCGCCAAGCAGGGCCGTCATGAGGTCGTCCGGGGCGAGCAGCAGCGCGGCCGTCCAGGCCACCGCGACCGCGGCCAGCGCGGCGGCGACGACCGCCGACCACCGGAGGAGGGCGCCGCGTCCGCGCGGCCGCAGCTCGATGCCGTGCAGGGTGGTGATGGTGTAGGCGCCCTGGAACAGCACGTTCACCGGGCTCAGTGCGGTCAGCGCGAGGCGGAGCAGGCCGGTCAGGGCCAGGCCGAACTGCGCGGCGAGCCCGTAGACGAGCAGCTGGTAGGTCCCGTAGCCGGTGAGGAACTCCAGGCCGTAGCGCCGCATCAGCCGGCGGTCGGCGCGCAGGAGGTCCCGGCCCGCGCGCAGTGAAGGCCGGGACGGGTCCAGCACGAGGCCCGCGGCCACGGCCAGCACGCCGGCGACACCCCAGGCGAGGACCAGCGAGGTCGCCGAGATCCGGCCGGTCAGTGCCGGGACGGCGAGCGCGGGGACCAGCAGCACCAGCCAGGCGGCGTCCAGGGCGGTGGCCGCGCCCGGGCGCCCCTGGCCGAGGAAGCAGTACCGCCAGGCGTCCTGCACGAGCAGACCGGGGAGCAGCACGCCCAGGGCGACGAGGGCGGCGCCGGTCTCCCCGCCGAGCAGCAGCCCGGCGACGGCGCTGAGGACGGCGGCCACCCCGCCGGCCGTGGCCGCCAGCGCGGTCGAGGCGCTGGTCAGCGACGGCCACCGCGCGGCGGGGGACCCGGCGTGCCGGACCAGCAGGGCCTCGCCGCAGGCCGCCCGGACGACGCCCAGCACGATCAGGTAGGTGGCCATCGCGACGGCGAACGCACCGAGCGACCGCGGCGACAGCGCCCGGGCGGCGGCGATGGAGATGAGGAAGTTGGTGCCGCTGGACAGGGCCTGGTCGGTGAGCGTCAGCAGCCGCTGCGTGCGGACCCGCCGGGACGCCGTGCTGTCGACGGCCACGTCAGCCGCTCCTGGCCGGGAGCGGCTGCGTGTCCCGGGCCGGCCGGCCGGCGTGGAGGCCGGCCAGGGCGAGGGCCAGGCCCACGGGCACGAAGTGGCCGACGTCGAAGTCCTCGGCGACCGACCACACCGCGGTGAACACCAGCAGCGCCAGCACCGGCCCGTCGCGGTCCCGCCAGGCGCGCAGGCCGGCGGCCGCGAGGGCCGCGAGGAAGAGCGCCGCGGCGAGGAACCCGCCGCGGTAGACCAGGCCGAGGTAGGTGCTGTGGCTGCCCAGGCTGGCGACCAGCCCCGGCGCCCGCTCCTTGATGCCGGAGCCCAAGAACGGCGTGGGTGCCGCGGTGATCCGCTCCCAGGTCACCGCGTAGATGTCGCCGCGGGTCTCCGCCGACCCGGCCCGCGCCCCGTTGAGGTCGCTGACCAGGGAACCGACCGGCACGAGGAGGAGCGCGACCACCAGCACGGTGAGGGCCAGGCAGACGACCGCACCGAACAGGGCCGGGCCGATCCGCCGGCGCAGGGCGACGACGGCGGCCGCGGCCAGCGCCAGGACGAGCGCGAGGACGGTGTTGCGCGAGTAGGCCAGCACCAGGGACGGCACGAGGACGGCGACGCAGCCGGCCGTCAGCACGCTGCCGACGGCTCCGCCGCGCGGGACGTACCGGACGCCCACGAGCAGCAGCAGGATGCCGAGCGCGGCTAGGGACCCGCTCCAGGTGGGGTTGCCGAGGATGCCGGCGCTGCGGACGACCGGGGCCCCGAAGTAGTCGAGGAAGGCCAGGTGGGTGGTGGTGAACGCCGAGATGCTGGGGTCCTCGGCGAGCCGGGCCGGCAGGACGTGGTCCAGCGGCAGCCGGATGTCCTGGAACCGCGGGTAGGCGGCCCAGGCCAGCAGCGTCAGCACCCCCTGGACGAGGGCGAGGTCGACGAGCCCGCGGCCGACCCCCTCCAGCTCGGCTCTCCCCGGCCGTCCGGCGACGTACAGGGCGAGGGCGATCCAGATGGTCAGATTGAGCACCGCACCGAGCACCCGACCGGCCGCCGGGCCCGACGGCAGCGCCAGCACGAGGCTGAGCCCGAGGAAGACGGGGACGGCCGAGAGCAGCAGTGGAGGGCGGTGGTCGCGCCGGAGGCGCAGGAGCAGCCGCACCAGCACCCACGGCCACCAGAGGAAGCCGGCGCCGAGCAGCCACAGCGGCGCGTAGGCGAGGACGACGCGCCGGGACAGGGCGGGTGCGCTCACGCGGAGACCTCGGACCAGGTGAGCCGGCCGGTCCACCGGAGCGGGGTCCACCGGCGCAGCGCCAGGCCCAGGCGTTGCGCCCGCGCGTTCGCCGTCCAGCCGTACTTGGCGTGCAGCCGGGCGTGGCTGGCCTCGAACCAGGCGTCGGTCGTGGGGCTCCGCGTCCACCGCTCCCCGTGGACGACCGGCGGCTCGGTGCGCACCAGGGCCAGCCGCCGCCCGGACGCCGTGGCGCGGACCGACCAGTCGATGTCCTCGGCGTACAGCCGGAAGCGGGGGTCCAGCGGACCGACGTCCGCCCAGGCCGCGAGGCGCACCGCCACGCAGGTCCAGGGCAGGTACTCGCCCGGCTCCAGCACCCGCACGGGCGCGGTGGAGGTCACCGCGTTGCGGTGCGACCAGCTCCGGGTCCGCCGCATCACGGCGCGCTGCAGGCGCAGCCACACCCCCTGCCGCAGCCCGGCGGCGCGGAGGAACTCCACCGGCGGGCGGGGCAGGCGGCCGGCGCTGAACACCGGCCGGCCGTCGGCGTCGACCAGGAGCGGGCCCACCGCGGCGAGGCCGGGGTCGGCGCGCAGGGCCGTGACGAGGGAGTCCAGGGCCGGGGGCTCGAGGTCGAGGTCAAAGTTGAGCACCAGCACCGTGTCGATGCGCGCGGTCCGGACGAGGGTCTCCACCGCCGCGTCGACGTTGGCCGCAAAGCCCGCCGGCTCGTCGTTGACCAGCGTGGTGGCCGCCGCCGGCAGGCCGGTGTAGCGGCCCGGGGCGGGGTCGTTCACGACGAGGACCAGCGGCACCGCCTCCGCGAGGTCGTGCAGCCAGCGGGGCAGGGGCGGGTCGCCGTGGAGGACGCAGACCGCGCCCACGTCATCCGACCGGGTGTCGTCCACCGTCCCCCTCCAGGCTGGTTCGGAGGCGATGTCCCCGGGATGGGGTCGCTCCGTGGTTACGCTGCGTCGACCCGGCGATACGGCGGGTACGGTACCGGTGCGCTCGTCGGCTCACCCGGATCGAGGCGGACGAGGAAGCACATCCATGACCCTGGGAGACCTGGGCCGCGCGCTGCGTCGCGGCCGGCTGATCATCGTGGCCTGCGTCGTCGCCGGCCTCGGAGCCGCCGGCGCGTACACGCTGGTGCAGACGCCCGAGTACGTCGCCGAGTCCCAGCTCTTCCTGGAGGCCACCGACGCGTCGGACACCCAGTCCAGCCGGCAGGACACGATCTACCTGCAGCAGCGGATGCAGTCCTACGCGGCCGTCCTGGGCAGCCCGGCGCTGGGTGACCGGGTCGCCGGTGACCTGGGGCTGGACCTCACCGGCGCGGAGGTCGCCGCCCGCATGACGGTCGAGGTCCCGGCCGAGACGGTGCTGCTCAACGTGTCGGTCCGGGACTCCTCGGCGGAGCGGGCGCAGCTGATCGCCAACACGGTCGGGGACGAGTTCGCCCGACTGCTGTCGGAGCTGGAGGGCACGCAGGCCGCGGCCATCGACGCCGTCGACGTCACGACGATCCGGCCGGCGCCGCTGCCCGGGTCGCCGGCCGCGCCGGACGCCGTGCTGCTGGTGCTGTCGGGTCTGCTGCTCGGCCTGGTGGTGGGGGCCGGCCTGGCCCTGCTGCGGGAGGGGACCGACGACACGGTGCGCGGCGCCGACGGCGTCCGCCGGCTGGGCCTGACGTCGCTGGCCGAGGTCCCGCGGCGCGGCCGGTCGGGCGAGCTGTCCCCGGCTCGCCGGGACGCGCTGCGCCGGGTGCGCCTGCACCTCGACGCGGCGGACGCCGGGGCCCGGGTGCTGGCCGTGACCGCTCCAGCCGCCGGGCCGGACGTCGCCGCGTTCGCCGGCGACCTCGCCGTCGTGCTGGCCGCGTCGGGGCGCCGGGTCCTCCTGGTCGACGCGCACGGGCAGGCGGCCCGCCTGCTCGGCGTCGACGGGGACGGCGCGGGCCTGGCCGAGGTGCTCGCCGGCAGCGCCGACCTCTCCACCGCGGTGCGGTCCGGCCCCGGCGGGCTGGGCGTGCTGCCGGGCGGGCGGTCGGACGTCCCCGACGCCCTGTCCCCGGCGCGGGCCCGCGAGGTGCTCGACAAGCTCGCGGCGGGGTCGGACGTCGTGGTCGTCGCGGCGCCGCCGCTGGACGGGCCGCCGGACGCCGAGGCGCTCGCGCTGGCCGCCTCCGACGTCCTGCTCGTGGTGGGGGACGGCGGCACCCGCGAGCGGGACCTGCAGCGTGCCCTTCGGACCCTCGAGGACCTGCGGGTCCCCGTGCTGGGGGCCGCGCTGGAGGAACCGGCCCGGGGTCGGCGCTAGGGGGATCGCGGCGTCGCGGTGGGGGTCGACGGGGTCGATCTCCCGCCGTCGAGCCCTGGACGTCCGCACGTCCACACCCATCGGCGCCCCGTCGCTCCGGGTGGAGGTGGGCGGTCGGCCGCTCACCCCTCCGGGGGACGTCGGGCATGGCGCGCCGGCGTGACGGACCTGTCGCTCTCATAGCGCAGTGCCATGGAGCACTGACTGAGTGGTAGAGCGCCGGTCGATGGGGCCCGCTCCTCCATCGACGGCGACGGCTTCCGCGGTGGTGTCGTACCGGTGGCCCCCGGGGCGCGGATCGGCGCATTCGCGTCCTCGGTGCCCTCCGGGACGGCGTTCCTCGCCTGCTCCGACGGACTGACCGGGCGAGTTGGGCGATGACCGTATCGCCGACCTTGCTCACCGGGCACACGGCCCCTGACGTCGTCGCAGCGGATCTCGCGGCAGCGGCGGACAGTGCTGGCGGACGGGACGACGTCGCCGTGGCCCTCGTCGAGGCGCACGCTGACGAGGAGTCGGGCTCGACCCCTCGGACGGCCGCCCGGCTCAGCTCGCCGAGGCGATGGGGTGCTCGTCTACGACCAGCCGAGCGCCGCAGTGGTTGCAGACCGCGGTCACCCGGACGCGGGGATCCCACGCTGAGCTGAACCGGTCCCGAAGGCGCCGCACGTTGCGGGACTCGACGAGGACGACCTCCGGCCTCCCGCAGATGGAGCAGGGGCTCCCGGCCGGGCCGAGGAGGTGGCGTTCGCGCGGCGTCATGCCTTGATGTTCACCCTGCGTGGGCGAGCCAGGCAATCGAGGGACTGAGGGATCACCCGTCCACGGGCCTCGCCGGGCCCGGTACTTGCGCCGCAACGCATTGTGATCAATCGGCTGCGACTTGTTCCCTGCCAGTGAGTGGTGAATCCATCCGTCGCGGCGCAGGATGTAACGGAACAAGGTCGAACGACCACGTTCTGCTGTCAGTGTTGGCCTCGACGCCGCTACTGTGGCTCCATGCGGGGTCTGCAGTTGGAACGCCCACCGCGGTGGGGGATCGTGGCGCTCGTCGTCCTGGTGGTCGCCAATGTCGCGCTGTTCGCACTCATGGCACTGCGCCGTGTCCCGGACGATCCCTACGGTGCCACGCGAGCGGCCGCGGCGACGAGTTCCGTCTCTGCATCCGCGCCTCCGGCGCCGGCCCCGCAGGAGCCGGCCACTCCCGCGGTCGTCGCTGTCTACGGCGACGGTTATGCGGCAGGGAACAGTTTTGGAGGGCTGGGGGCGGCCGGGTGGCCCGCCCAGGTGGCGTCCCGGGTCGACGCCCGTCTGGCTCTGCACGCCCTCCCGCAGGCGGGCTATGCGGCGGTGGGGGTCACCGGCCAGAACCTGGTCCAGGTGGTCCAGTCCACTCCGGTCCCCGGCGCCACCGTGACAGTCCTCTTCGGCAGCCGGAACGACGGCGTCGAGCCGGCGGCCACGGTGCAGGAGAACGCCACCGGGGTCATCGCGGCCGTCCGGGCGCAGGCTCCGGGGACGACGATCCTGGTCGTCGGGCCGGTGTGGGATGACGGCAGCGTGCCGGCCGGTGTGGTGGCGGCGAGCGACGCTGTGGAGGCGGCGGCCCGAGCGGCGGGCGTGCGTTTCGTCGACCCGCTGACCGAGGAGTGGTTCGCCGGGCCGCAACCCGGTCTCATCGCGGCGGATGGCGTGTCCCCTACTGACGCGGGACACGCCTACCTCGCTGAGCGGATCGCCCCCCTGGTCACCGACGCCCTCGACGGGCCGACGCCCGCTCGGTGATCCCACCGGGCGCAGGTCTCACCACCGGCGCGCCAACGGTGGCGGCAGGTAGCGGATCGCGGCCATCTCCGCGGTGGGGGGTGCCTCCGCGGGCAGGGCGTCGACGAGGTCCTGCCGGGTGCCGTCCCGCGGGCCGCACAGGGCCGAGAGCAGGGGGATGAGGGACTCGAAGATCTGCTCGCCGACCTGCTCATGGACCGATACCCGCTGCCCGATGGGGTCCACCACGTCGTCGGCGTCGCGGTCGGTCCGCCGGCGAGTGGCTCGTTGTGCGCCGAGGGCGGCGACGAGCGCCCGGGCCCGCAGGTCCAGGGAGGTCACCGACGGGAGGGCGGCGACGTCCACGTTCTGCAGGAGGTCACCGGCCTCGCGCAAGGTGTAGGTCCGGAACATCGCCCTGGGGGCCAGCTTGAGCACCCTCCGGCGGTGCCTGCGCGTCATGGTCAGCACGAGGTCTGCGCCGTCGACCATGTCTGCGGTCAGCTGCTGGGCGACGAATCCCGACGGGTCACCGCCGAGACCCTCGAGCACGAGGGTGGACGACGGCTCCATGCCCTTGCCGACGACGGCGTGCGTCCCGGCACTACTCGTGCCAACTGCCGCCGCCGAAGCGCCCAGGGCATCGTCGAGGAATGCCCGGGTCAGCCGCTCGCCCAGAGGGGATCGGCAGATGTTGCCCGTGCACACGAAGAGGATCTGCACGCTTAGTAGTCAACGCCTCACAGTCGGCGATGAGGAGGAGGCGCGGCCCGGCGCGTGCGTTGTCCCGCCGACGGGTGAGCACACGTCCCAGCTGTCACAGTGAGTGTTAGGTCCAACACTATGGGGCTAACTTTTTGCGGTCCTACCCGGTATCGTCCGATCTCGTACCCACTCGTTCGGGGGACGATCGGCGGGCCTGCACCGAGGGTCCGATCAGCAGACGGGGAGTCGTGTGGACCTGAAGGACGTGCTGCAGGCGGTCCGCTCGGGATGGTGGCTCCTCGTCGGTGCGGTCCTCCTGGCTGTGGCCGCTGCCGGGGTGCTGACCTGGACGGCGACGCCGCTGTACTCGTCTTCCACACAGCTCTTCGTCTCGACGTCGTCGTCCACCGACACGTCGACGGCCTACCAGGGCAACCTGTTCTCGCAGCAGCGGGTGACCTCCTACGCGCAGCTCCTGACGGGTGAACAGCTGGCTGCGCGGGTGGTCGACGAGCTGAGCCTCGACCTCACGCCGACGGAGGTCGCCGCCAAGGTGACCGCGACCGCTGTCCCCGAGACGGTGATCCTCGACGTCACCGTCACGGACACTTCACCGCAGCGGGCTCAGGACATCGCGACCTCCCTGGGTGCGCAGTTCACCCAGCAGGTGACCGAGCTGGAGACGCCCGAGGGTGCGACCGCCTCCACGGTCAAGGTGACGACCGTCGAGCCCGCTGACCACAGCGAGACCCCGGTGAGCCCGAACCCCACCCGCAACCTCGCGCTGGGCGCGGTGCTCGGCCTCCTCCTGGGTCTCGGACTGGCTCTCCTGCGCAGCCGTCTGGACAACACGGTGAAGGCGCCGGAGGACATCCGCGAGCTAACTGGCGTCGGCGTCATCGGCACCGTGCTGGAGGACCCTCGCCTGGCCGAGGAGCACCTGGTCGCCGACCTCGACGAGCACTCGGTCAGTGCCGAGGCCTACCGGTCGATCCGCACGAACCTGCAGTTCCTCAACGTGGACAACCCGCCTCGGGTCATCGTCATCTCCAGCTCGATCCCCGGCGAGGGCAAGTCGACTCTCGCCGTGAACCTCTCTGCGGTGCTGGCCCAGCAGGGCAGTCGGGTCATGCTCATCGAGGCGGACCTGCGCCGCCCGCGGATCACCCGGTACATGGGGCTGATCAGCGGCGCCGGCCTGACCAACGTCCTCGCCGGTACCGCGGCGCTGCACGAGGTGGCGCAGCCCTGGGGCGACGGCAAGCTGACCGTGCTCGGTGCCGGCCCGATGCCGCCGAATCCCAGTGAGATGCTCGGCTCGGCGCAGATGCGCGCGCTGCTCGAGGAGCTGCGGGAGACCCACGACTTCGTCGTCATCGACGCGCCGCCGCTGCTGCCGGTCACCGACGCGGCCGTCCTCTCGGTCCTTTCTGACGGCTGCGTGGTCTCCACGCGGTTCGGGGAGACGCGTCGCGAGGAGCTCGCCGAGTCGACCGCCGTCCTGCAGCGCATCGACGCCAAGCTCCTCGGCGTGGTGCTCAACCGGGTGCCGCAGTCGACCGGTACGGCGCGCGGCTACGGCTACGGCTACAGCTACGAGGCCGACCCGGGACGGGAGACGACTGCCGACACCGGCAACATGGCCATCCCGCGTCCGCTGCGCGGCCGGACGCGCCGACGCTTCGAGACCACCAGCCCGCTGCCGGCGGTTCGTCCCGGCAGGTGATCGAGACTCCGGCGACCGAGTCGCCGAACAAGGGTGACGTGCGCCCGCATGACGAAACGGAACGGTTCATAACAGGTGCATGCTGTGACGGCATGCCGCGCTGGACGGGGGTCGGCATGACCGAACGACGGGGGGCCTGGCGCTGGCGCATGCGCCGGTGGGGCCTGCTGGTCATCGACGCGCTCCTCCTGGTCTTCGGGCTGTGGCTGGCGAGCGCCGCCCGCTACGACGGTGACCTGAGCCGGATCGACACGCGGGATCTGCTGGTGATCGGCTCGGTGGCTGCGTTGACATACGTCGTCCTCTCTCCGGCGCTACGCCTGCACCACGGCCGGTACCCCGTGGGCAGCGCCGACGAGCTGCTTACGCTTGCTGGTGCTGTGGCGGGCGTGACGGTCGTCGTCCTCGTCTGTGACATGGCTTGCGGCACGCCTCGACTCCTCCCGCTCTCGGTGCCGCCGATGGCTGCCGTCGTCGCTCTCGTGCTCATGACGGCTATCCGGCTGGGCATCCGACGGCAGAGGGAGGGTGCGGCCCGTCCTCGGGCCGGCGAGCGGACGCTGGTCTTCGGCGCCGGGAACGCCGGCGACCAGCTGGTGCGCTCGATGCTGACCAACTCGGAGAGCGCCTACCTGCCGGTCGGCCTCCTGGACGACGACCCGCGCAAGCGGCACGCCCGCATCCGTGGGGTGCGCCTGATGGGCGGGCGGGACGACGTCGCCTCCGTCGCTGCCACGACCGAGGCGACGACCCTGATCATCGCGCTGCCTTCGGCCGACGCCGCACTCGTCCGGGACATCTCCGGGCGGGCGGTCGCCGCGGGCCTGACTGTGAAGGTCCTGCCGCAGCTGTCGCAGCTGCTCGACTCCCACCACGTCGGCATCCGTGACGTGCGGGACATCGACATCGCCGACCTGCTCGGCCGCCGGCAGATCGACACGAATGTGGACGAGATCGCGGAGTACCTCCGCGGCAAGCGCGTGCTGGTGACCGGGGCCGGCGGCTCGATCGGGTCGGAGCTGTGCCGTCAGATCTCTCGCTTCGCGCCGTCGGAACTGATCATGCTGGACCGCGACGAGTCGGCGCTGCACGCCGTCCAGCTGAGCATCCACGGCGAGGCACGGCTGGACCTGCCCGAGGTCGTGCTCGCCGACATCCGGGATGCGGAGGCGGTCCTCGACGTCTTCCGCGCTCGGCAGCCGCACGTCGTGTTCCACGCGGCGGCGCTGAAGCACGTGAACATGCTCGAGCAGTACCCGGACGAGGGCTGGAAGACGAACGTACTCGGCACGCGCAACGTGCTGGAGGCGGCGACCGACGTCGGGGTCACCCACTTCATCAACGTGTCCACCGACAAGGCCGCGGACCCGGTGAATGTGCTCGGTCGGACGAAGCGGATGGCCGAGCGGTTGACCGCCACCTATGCCGAGCGGAACACCGGGGCCTTCCTCTCCGTGCGCTTCGGCAACGTGCTCGGTAGCCGCGGGTCGGTGTTGACCACGTTCGCAGCCCAGATCGCGCGCGGTGGTCCGGTGACGGTCACTGATCCCGATGTCACGCGGTACTTCATGACCATCCCCGAGGCCGTGCAGCTCATTATCCAGGCCGGCGCCATCGGCCGTGGAGGCGAGGCGCTGGTGCTGGACATGGGTGAGCCCGTGCGAATCGCCGACGTCGCCAGGCAGCTCATCGCGATGGGGAACCGCCCCATCGAGATCGTCTACACCGGCCTGCGACCAGGGGAGAAGCTGCACGAGGAGCTCTTCGGGATCGAGGAGTCGGGGCACCGGCCGGTGCATCCGCTGATCAGCCACGTCGCTGTTCCTGCGATGGAGGGCTGGTCTCTATTCGATGTCCCTCGGCAGCCCAAGGGCCGCAAGACCGTCCTGGCGCTGGTCGATGAGCCGTCGGGTGAGGACGCCGGCACGCCTGCGTTGAGGACCCGCCGACTCCGCGCGGGGTTGCTGGGATGAGTTCGCTGTCCCCGTTGGGCAGCTCAGTCGCTTCCGCGGCTGCTACCGCGCTGCTCCTGCCGCCACTGATCGGCATGCTGCGCCGTCGGCAGATCCTGGACACCCCAGGGCGGCGGTCTTCCCACGCCGCTCCGACTCCTCGCGGCGGTGGAGCGGCCCTTGTCGCGGCTGTCGCCGTGGTGTCTTCTGTCGCCGGTGCTCCCGGGGCCGTAATCGCGATGCTTGTGGCCTTCGCTGTGGTCGGGGGCATTGACGACCTCGGCGGCTTGGCGGCGCGTACGCGTCTAGGACTCCAGGTGTTGCTCAGCCTGACCGCGTCGACCTGGCTCTTCCTCAGCGGGAGCCTGGCTTGGTCGGTGGCCGTGATCGCTGCCGTGTTCCTCGTGGTGTACGTCAATGCGTTCAACTTCATGGACGGCATCAACGGCATCAGCGGCCTGCAGGTCGTCGTGGTGGCCGGGGCCTGCATGGTCGTGGGGCTCGTGACCGACTCGACCGTCCTCGCCTCGACCGCTGCGGCGGTCCTGGGCGCGGCCGCGGTGTTCCTGCCGTTCAACTTCCCCCACGCGAAGGTCTTCCTCGGCGACGTCGGCAGCTACGGGATCGGGGCGTTGCTCGCGCTCCTCCTGGTGCTCATCTCCGTGCGGATCCCTGTGTGGGCTGCAGTCCTCGTCCCGGCCGTCTACCTCGTCGACGTGTTCTCCACTCTCATCCGCCGAACTTGGGCTCGTGCTCCTCTCATGGAAGCGCATCGGGAGCACGTCTATCAGCGGCTGCTGATCACGGGGTGGTCGCATGTCGGTGTCTCCGCGTTCGTGACCGCTTGTTCCGCGCTGGTTGCGGCCGCGGCGGTTGCCGCAGGGCTGAGCGAGAGTCCGTTCGTACGGGCTGTGGCCCTGTTCGGGATCGTCGTTGTGCTCGGGGCGTACCTCGGAGCACCGCGTTGCTACGTCCGGTGGATCCAGTCCTCCGCACGGTCGCGCAGCCGACCGGGTGGCGACGCGCTTCGTGGGCGGCATCCCCGCGAGCCCGGCATCGAGCCCGTACCGGCCTCGCCCAGTGGCGCCCGGCTGCATCAGTAGGAAACCCCGCCGTGCGTCACGCGCGGCGCAAGACAGAGGAAGCCCATGACCAGCAACTTGTCCGGTGCCACCGTCCTCATCACGGGCGGTACCGGGTCATTCGGATCCACCATGGCGCGAGCCCTCCTGTCCGAGGGCGTTGCGCAGGTGCGGGTCCTGAGTCGTGACGAGGCCAAGCAGGACGACTTGCGCCGGCGTCTCGGTGACGCGCGTATGCGGTTCTACGTCGGCGACGTCCGAGACCGCGCGAGCGTGGAGGACGCCGTTCGCGGAGTGGACAAAATCTTCCACGCCGCGGCCCTCAAGCAGGTCCCGTCGTGCGAGTTCTTCCCGTCTCAGGCGGTCCTGACCAACGTGACCGGCAGTCACAACGTCATTGAAGCTGCGCATCGCTACCAGGTCGGGTCCGTAGTTCTCCTGAGCACTGATAAGGCCGTCTACCCCGTCAATGCCATGGGCATGACCAAGGCACTGATGGAGAAGACGGCACAGGCCTTCGCGCGCAACAACCCTGAGTCACGGACGGTCGTATCCGTGGTCCGATATGGCAACGTGTTGCACTCCCGCGGCTCCGTCGTCCCCTTGTTCCTCGAGCAGCTGGTGGCGGGCCGCCCCATGACGGTCACCGATCCACACATGACCCGCTTCCTCATGTCTCTGCAGGAGTCGGTCGACCTGGTCCGTCACGCGCTCCAGCACGCTCAGCCAGGGGACCTGTTCGTGCGGAAGGCGCCTGCCGCGACCATCGGAGCGCTCGCCACGGCCGTCGCTGACCTCGCCGGCTGCGAGCCGCGCACTACGGTCATCGGCACGCGGCACGGAGAAAAGCTCTTTGAGACGTTGCTGTCGCGTGAAGAGGTCGTCCGGGCCGAAGACCATGGAGCCTATTTCCGCGTGCCTCTCGATGCCCGTTCGTTGGACTACGGGCTCTTTTTCGAAGAGGGGGACACCGCTCAGCGGACTTTCGAGGACTACACAAGCCATAACACCGACCGCTTGGACCGTGCTGGCGTCGTCGGCCTCCTGCGTTCGGTGCCCGAGGTCATGGCGGCCTTGCCGAACTGGAGCGGCGGCGGCGGATTCGGAGCGGCGGCGTGACGGTGCCGGAGGGACAGGAGGCGGAGGTGCAGATGAGCCCCGTCCCCACGTCGATGAGCGAGCACGTCGTCTGTGCGGTGTGCGGGATGCCCGCGCGCACCATCTCGGAGAAGTTCGAGGGATACATCGAGGGATATCTGACCGAGATCCTCGAATGTGAGGGATGTCAGGCGCGATTCAGCGGTCGCATGGACATCCCGGACTGGCTGTACGACCGCATCTACGCGCAGGCGGAGGCCATCCCGGGTTACGGACGGTACGCCCGGTACGAATCCAGTGTGGCGGTGGCACGTGAGCCGTTGGATCTCCTGGCGGAATCCGAGGACCCCTACTGGTATGTGCGTGAATATCTGCGGGATTGTCCCCGGCCCGAGGAGCTGCGCGTGCTGGAATTGGGCTGTGGGGCTGGTTACCTGACGTTTGCGCTGCGTCAGGCCGGGGTCGAATGCGTGGGCGTGGACATCTCCGCAGAGGCCATTGCCCGTGCCCGAGCCCGGTACGGCCACCCCGATTGGTTCCAGACCGTCGCCGAGTTCCATCAATCGAATCGAGCAGTCGATCTCGTCGTGGCGTTGGAACTCATAGAGCATGTGCCTGAGCCGGTTACCCTGTTGAAGGACGGCCTAGATCTGCTCGACTCCAACGGCGCACTGCTGCTGACCACGCCAGACCGGGACGCCTGTCGGCCGGGAGAGGTGTGGGCGTCCGACGCGCCGCCGGTGCACCTGTACTGGCTCGGCCGTCAGGCTTTGCAGGCTGCCGCCGAGCGTTGTGGGGCCACGGTGGAATTTCCGCGGAACCGTCCTACGTCGGCTGATGCGTGTGTGCCACCGGCCAATCGATTGTGGCCGGCGATCTTGACCGCCGACGGGATCGTGACCGAGGCCGTGCGTCGAAGCATGCGCCTGGACAGCCGGCTCCGTTTCCATGCGTCCGCGCTGCTTCAGCGTCTGCGCAATTCTGTGGCGCCGCGGCACTGGCGAGAGGTGAAGGGGCTCGATGTCGACTCCCTACATCCCGGCGCCACGCTGGCCGCTGTCCTGAGGCGGCCCTCGACACATGGCTAATCGCACGGCGTCGCCCCCACGGGTGCTGGAAGGCCGGCACATCCCGTGGGGGCGTCTGATGACTCTGCTATGCAACGGCAGCCTCCTCGTTGCCGGAGTCATCACCAGCGCAGTCATCTCGCGGGTCCTCGGGCCCGACGGCCGTGGCACGTACGTGAGCTGGCAGGCGTGGGCCGCGGCGGTCGGCCTCGTCGCTGCGGCCGGGTTGCCGCAGGTCGTGGTGCTCGATGACTGGAACAGCAGACGTCACCGTCTGGGCGATCTCTTGACACCTCTTGCCTCGACCGTGGCGGTGGGCGTTGTCCTCACGGGTCTGGTCGGCCTCTTCGTCCCCCAGCTGCGAGGAGCGTTGGCCGGGATGGTCCTTGTGGTGGTGGCTACCCAGGTGGGAGCCGTCGCGACGGCGGAGGCCCAGCGGGTGGGTCGGATGACAGGAGAGTTCAACGTCGTCCGGCTGCTGCCACCGGTCGCGGCATTGGTCGCCATGGGGGCCCTGGTGGCAGCCGATCAAGGGGCCGCGGCGTCGTGGTTTGTGACCATTGCTCTTGCCCAGGCGGCCGTACTCGGAGCCGCACTCACATGGGTCACCCGGCCCCTGCGGCTGCGCCCGTCGTCGGGATCCTCCGTCCGCAAGACGCTGTCCGCGGCGGCTCGGCTGGGGCCGGGAAACTGGGTGACTCTGCTCCAGTACAGAGCTGACCTCCTCGCCGTGGCGCTCATCTTTCCACCGTCGGTGGTCGGGTACTACAGCGTTGGCGTCGCAGCCCAGACGGCCGTAGCGGCGGCAGGCCAGGCTGGAGGCCAGCTGTGGTTCGCGCGTGGGCGGCAGGCGGCCGGGGCATTGGGTGCGTCGCTGCGCCAGGAGATCATGCGGACGGCTGGGTTGGCGGCCGTCGTCGCACTATTCGTCGGGGTGGCCGGCCCCTGGTGGGTGGGCCAGCTCTACGGCAGCGACTTCATCCCCGCGATACCGCTCGCCATCGGCATGTGTGTGGTTGCGGTCGTTCAGTCGGTGGACTACTTGCTCGCCCACGCGGTCTTGCTCTCTGGGCGTGGTCCGCGCGTCGGGATCTACCGACTTCCTGCGGTCGGTGTGCTGTTCATCGGCCTGCTTGCCGTGTGGGCCTTTGACCTGGATGCACTCGTCGTGGTGGTGCTGGCGGGCCTCGCCTATACTACATCGGCGGCCGCCATGGCAGCGACCCTGTATCGATTTCCTGGCCCGGCGGACCTGACTGCAGGGTCAGCCGCTGGATGATCTGGCGCTGACCTGATCCCGTGGCCTGGCGGCCAGGTCGCACGCCAGCCAGATGGTCGATACGACGAGCAGGTCCCTGAGAGAGTCAATAGCCAGGCTGAGCAGGGGCGACTCCTGACTGACGAGCCTGTAGGTAAGGATCGCGGCCACAACGTAAGTGAGGCCACGGTGGCCACCACGAACCCGCCGCTCCAGACGGCACAGGATTAACCCTAAGGCCATACCGGCCAATGGCATGACCGACCCGAGGTTCAGTCTTGTATCGCCAACGGTTGTGATCGTCGAGCTCGTCCGATCACTCGTGGCGCCGAAAAAGGCCTGCGCGACTCGAGGGCCGTAGTCGACTTGAGGTTTGTCGGGCCACAAAAAGCGAGGGATGACGGCGCGCGCCTGATCGGTCAGCGAGATCGCATCGAGGGCCCTGTCAACGTCGCGGTACTCCAGAGCTCGTTCCAGGTAGGAGCTGAGGTCAAGGCGCCGGGCGACCGTCTCGACGACGGTGTCCGACGTCACGAGTTGCGTCCCGCTCGACGAGAATCCGGCTTCGGAGGCTGCTCGGTTCTTCACCACTGCAGCCAGTGTGAACATCGTGCCGACGAGCACAGCAGCCGTCAGGGCGGCCACCAGGATCCGCCGCGGATGGCGCCACGGCGAGTCCTCGGGGAGCACCACCAGGCTGCCAATAATTAGCGCGACAACGAACAGAATGCCGGCACCGCGCAGACCGGATGCCGTGAGGATCGTTGCTTGGGAAGCTCCGAGGGTCAGTGCCAGCCTGGCCATGTGCCCGGTCGCGAGGGCGGTGAAGACCAGGACCAAGGTGATCACGGGGCTGGCCGTTGACATGGCGCCGAGCAGCCCTGCTGGGTTGAGGCGCCCGTGCGCGAGCTGGGCGCTGTATCCAGCCTGGTCGGTGACGACGAGGAACGCGTGCACGACCTGCAAGGCGACGACTGCGGTCACGTGCGGCCACGACGGTGGGCTGGCGGGCTCGGCGACCCGCTGCCGGGACGGTACGAGCATCCCGATGCGGGCGCCGGTCGCGATGCTCGCCGACCAGGCTAGGACCGTGGAGACCGCGAGGGCGGAGACGGTCGTGCCCAGGATCGTCGACGTCACGCCGAAGTAGATGGCGCTGACCGAGAGATAGACCGCGACCGTCCGCGATACGCGCCACGTGATGGCTGCAAGCAGCGCGGGCACGACCGTCAGCATCGGTTGTGCCCACCAGGTCCACTCCGGGATCAGGATGGGCACCCACATCGCCAAGAACAGTGTCGCGGCGGTGACCAGGAGGATTCCAGGTGTGTGACCGGTCTCCGCCTGCGCGGGGGCGGGCTGAACGGCCGTGTCCATCACTGGTGTCCTAACCGGTCAGGCGACGAGGCAGACTGCTCGCAGAGGCGGCGGGATCCAGCCCGGCTGCCGACGCCTACGGGGAATCGATGAAGAGCACCGCAATCGTAGTTCACTACGGACGTCCCGAGCCGACAGTCGAGGTCGTCCGGACGGTCGCGTCGCTAGTGACGGAGGTAGTCGTGGCGGTCAACGATGGCTCACCACGCCCGGCCGAGCTGCCGGCAGAGGCGGAGTGGTCCGTCATGGACCGCAACCTGGGATACGGAGAGGCCTTCATGCGCGCGGCCGCAGCCCGGGGCAGTGACGTCTACGTGCTCCTGAACAACGATCTAGACTTTTCGATCGAGTCGTTCCGGCGCTGCATGCGGGCACTGGCCGACGACGAGACAATCGGCATCGTGGGGCCAGTGTTGCGCTTCGCCGACGGACGCCTGCAGTCGGGGGCCGGCCGGCTCTCGCGGTTCCGCAAGGCGCCGAGCGCGATGCAGGATCCTGGGCCGACCGCCGTGGACTGCACATGGGTTACTGGTGCAGCCATGTTCATCCGTGGGCGGGTCATCGACGAGGTGGGCATGGACGGCAGCTACTTCCTCGGCCACGAGGACGTCGACCTGTGCGTCCGTGCCCGACAGGCCAATTACCGCATCGTCTGCCACGGGGGTGCTCCCGCCGTGCACCACGGCTCCCAGGTAATCAGCGGTCCGCGATGGAGCTACTACACCCCCCGCAATCGAGTGTGGTTCGCGCGGGCCACCTTCGGCCCGGGAGCAGCCTTGTTGGCCTGGATGGGAGAGTTGGTGCTGGTTCCCCGTGTCCTAATCGCCGACCTGGTTAAGCGCCGAGACCTCACGTCGACACGGCTGCGGCTGGTGGCAGCCGTCGACGCCTGGCGGCGCAAGCCCTCGAGAGACGAGGGCCCACTCCCAGGAGAGCCGCTCGCCGGTCGAGTCATGCGCTGGTAGTCCTCCGGAAAGTGTCCGCAGTGAGTGAGTCGTACAGCGAGGTCACTTTGCCCAGGGTGAGCTCGTCGGCCATCAGCTCGACACAACGCGTCCGGCCGGCTTCGCCACGCTCGGCGCCTTCGAAGGTCAGGGCCTCCCGGATGGCCTCCGCTATCCGGGCCGGCACGGATTCGGAATCCTCTTGGTCGACCACCCAACCGGTCACCCCGTCGACGACGGTCTCGCGGGTACCGGCAGTGTCCGTGCAGATCACCGGCAGGCCGCTGGCCATTGCCTCGGCGACCGACAGCCCGAATCCCTCCTCGTAGGACGCCTGCACGTACACCGACGCCCCCTGGTACAGCTCTGGGAGTTCCTCCTGCGGCACATCTCGCAGGATGTGCACCCGGTCTCCCAGCTTGAGTCGGGCGATGAGTTCCGTCACCGAGGCGGACAGCTCGCCTTTCCCCGCCAGAACCAGGGACGGGACCGCATCATTGCCTGCCACTGCGATGCCGTAGGCCTCCACCAGCCGGAGTAGCCCCTTGCGCGGATCACCCAGTCGGCAGACGGACAGCAGGTGGCCGTCGCGTTGCAGCCCGCCGGGATGCGGCCGGAACCGCTCGATGTCCACACCGGGGGCGGCGAACATCGTCGGGCCTCCCGCCAGTGGTGCGGCGACGTCACGAAGGTGCTGGTTCTGCGCGAGGACTGCGTCAACCGAGCGGAGTGCCCTCCGCTCGGCCCGATCGACGAGGGCCGTCATTGCCTTTCGCCATGTGCGCACCGGGAGCCTCATCGCGACCTGCTGCGATGCACGTTCCCACTCGACGCGTGTCGCGAAGTGAAGCACGACGGGACGTCGGACCTTGCGGGTTACGGCGGCCAATGCCGGGCCTCCCGACACCACCTGGACCAGGTCGTACTGATTCAGGGTCCGCGTCAGCTCGCGGCGAGGACGGTACCGAAAGGGCTCGATCTCGACGCCGTTCGCGCCCCAGCTCTGGACGCCGTCCCGGACGGGACCGCGCAGGTTGGTGCGCAGCCAGGTGCGGGGATCGGTGAGGCGACGGCTGTAAGGGTCTCGCCGAGAGGTGGCGACATCGTGCATGTCCACCTCGTACCGACCGGTCGCCTCGAGCCCGGAGCGCAGCCAGCGCGCGACCTGAGGGACCCCGCCACCTGCGGCGAAGCCCTGGGTGACCAGGGCTACCCGGCGGCGCCTCGGGGACCGGGGCGTATCGGCTGGGGAGGATCGGGCGACATCGAGCACGTTGGCACCGTCCTGGGCGGCAGCCCAACGCCGGTAGACGTTGCCAGCAGCGAGCCGTCGGTGATGACGCTCCTCCGGGGTCAGGGCAATCCAGGCGTCGAGGGTCGTGGCGATCGTGTCCACCGAGAGGTCCACGAGGACTTCGCCGCCGCCCTCACGTAGCACTGCCGACCAGGGCGTGAGGTCGGAGCAGATCACCGGGCATGAGGCGCGCAGGCTCTCCGCGATGACATGCCCGAAGTTCTCGCCTCGCGTGGGGAGGGAGAAGGCGTCGTATCGCGAGAACGTCTGGATCACCTGCTCGTGGCGAAGAACACCCCCGTACTGCACGGAGACGTGAGCGGGAAGGCGCTCGATCACAGCGGCGCAGTTGGCCCAGTACCGCTGGTCCTCGAGGGGACCGTAGATGTCGAGGCTCACTTCGCCGGAGACGCGCGTGAGCGCCTCCAACAAGCCAAGCAGGTTCTTCATGGGCGAGATCCGGCTGATGAAGACGAGCCGCAGCGGTCCGGCGTGCGGCTCGCTCGGTGGGACTGTCGGCTCGTGACCGGTCTCGTTGCCCACGACCAAGAGGTCCGCCCAGGGGAGTGCCGCCTGGATCGCCGTGGCTTCCTCGTCGGCCGAGGCGTGCCACCGCACCCCTGCGCGTTGTAGCACGGGGCTCCACGCTCGGAGCGCCCAGCGCTTCTTCCGGCTCTTTAGTGCCAGCGCGCCGGGTGCAAGTTCTCCGCGCGGAGCCAGCAGGATCCCGGCGGCCTCGATCAGTCGCAGTCGTGTGGCGACGACCGGGAGCACCGTGAACAGCGGGGACCAGAGGCTGTTGACGTAGAGCAGTTCGAACGGCGTCCGCCGCAACTCCGTGATGAGGCGCCACCAGTGCTGACAACTCCGGACGTCGACGTAGAAGACGCGGTGGGGTCCGCGGGTGGTCCAGCGCCCGGAGAGCCCAGGGTAGGGCTCCGTGTCGCCGAGGTCGCGGTCACGCGTCACGACGGTCGCCCGGGTGTCGGCCGGCGCGCTGTCCAGGATCCGGGCCAGGGAGCGGATGGGGCCGCCCCCGCGGAACCCGGGTTCGAAGTAGCTGGTCCAGACGAGCACGTGCCGGTCGCGGATGGGGGTGTCGGTCATCGCAGGCCTGCCCAGGTCGCGTGCTGGGGTGCGACCGACAGAATGTAGTTGCGCACGGCGGTGCTGCAGGACGTGCGGCTGTAGTCGGTCGGAGCCGACGTCCGGCCGTGGTCGCTGACCGCGGCATTTATGCCCCGCAGGACGCTGTCGGCACGCAAGTCAGTGGTGATGATCGAGCCGGTGTCCATCGCTTCGGGACGTTCTATCGAGGAGCGCAGGGTGACCGCTGGGAACCCGAGAATGGCAGCCTCTTCGCTGATGGTCCCGCTGTCGGAGAGCACGCAGTAAGCGTGCTGCTGCAGGGCCACGTAGTCGAAGAAGCCGAACGGCGGTGCGAACGTGATGCCGTCCAGGCCTCCCACGCCGGGGAGGTCGTCGAGCCTCTGGCGGGTGCGCGGATGCGTTGAGACGAGGACAGGCAGTTCCGTTGCCTTGCGTACCGCTACCAGGGAGTCCAGCAGCGCCTGCAGTCTGCGGGAGGCATCGACGTTCTCCTGTCGATGCGCGCTGACGAGGACGTATCCCTGGGCGTTCAGGCCCAGCCGGGTGAGGACGTCCGTTCCCTCGATGTACGGCCGGTAGTGGTCGAGGACCTCGCGCATCGGTGAGCCGGTGAGCATGATCCGGCGGGGATGCAGCCCCTCCGCCAATAGATTCCGGCGGGCGTGTTCGGTGTAAACCAGGTTGAAGTCCGCGACGTGGTCGACCAATCGGCGATTGGTCTCCTCCGGCACGTTCTCGTCGAAGCACCGGTTGCCGGCTTCCATGTGGAATACCGGCACGTGCATGCGTTTGGCCATGACGGCGGAGATGGCGCTGTTGGTGTCCCCGAGAACCAGGAATGCGTCCGGGCGCTCTGTCAGGAGCACCTCCTCGGTCTTGCGCAGGGTGTCCCCGAGCACGGCGCCGAGGCTGGAGGTGTCGACATCCAGGAGGTGGTCCGGTGCGCGCACGCCGAGCTCGTCGAAGAAGATGCCGTTGAGCCGGTGATCCCAGTTCTGACCTGTGTGGACCAGCACGTGGTCGACGCTCTCGTCGAGCTTGGCGATGATCCGGGAGAGTCGGATGACCTCTGGGCGCGTCCCGACCACCGTCATGACCTTCACCCTTCGGAGGGTAGTGCGTACGCAGAGCGCTACCGTGGTCCCCCTGGAGGCCGGTGAGTCCGTACGCCCGTCGGACGAGCAACGTTCTGCGCACTCCGGTCCCGCGAGCAATGGATGAGGTATGCGGATCGCAGTCGTCTCCCAGTACTTCTGGCCGGAGAACTTCCGGGTCAACGATCTGGTGGCCGAACTCTGCGCCCAGGGCCACGAGGTCCAGGTGCTCACCGGCCGGCCGAACTACCCCACCGGCCGGTTGTTCCCCGGCTACGGGGTCATCCGGCCGATCCGTCAGTCAGCTCTGGGCGCGGCGATCCGGCGCGTTCCCCTGGTGCCTCGCGGCGACGGTAGGGCGGTGTCGTTGTCCGTGAACTACGTGTCCTTTGCTGCTTCCGCGTCCGTCTTGGGGCCATTGCTGGTCCGGGGACGCATCGACGCGATCCTCGTCTGCGGTTTCTCCCCGATCACCGTCGTCCTCCCCGCGGTGATCCTCGGTGCTGCCAAACGTGTGCCCGTGGTCCTCTGGTTGCAGGACCTCTGGCCGGACACGCTGCGCGCGATGGGACTGCTTCGCCGCCCGTGGCTGGACCGCCTCGCCACCCGGCTCACCGCCTGGCTGCACCGGAGCGTGGATCACGTTCTCGTGCAGTCCAGGGCATTCCAGGGATCGCTCCGAAGACACGGGGTGCGCGAAGCTGCGATGTCCTACGCCCCCAACTGGGCGGAGGAGGAGTTCGCCCCGATCGACGTGCCGGCCGATCGGCCCGAGCGAGCGCAACTCCCTGAAGGATTCATCCTCATGTTCGCCGGCAATCTCGGGGCGGCTCAGGACCTGCACACCGTTCTGGCGGCCGCAGAGGCGACCAGGGACCTCCTTGACCTGCACTGGGTCGTACTCGGAGATGGCAGCCGTGCCGGATGGCTCACGAACGAGGTGGAGCGACGCGGTCTCGAAGAAACGGTGCACCTGCTCGGCCGGCGCCCGGTGGAGACCATGCCGACGTGGTTCGCGCTTGCTGACGCCATGTTGGTCACCCTGCAACCGGACCCGGTCTACGAGATGACGATCCCGAGCAAGTTGCAGGCATACCTCGCCTGCGGTCGGCCCGTGCTGGCCGGGCTCGACGGCGAAGGCGCGCGGGTGGTCGAGGAGGCGCGGTGCGGGCTCACTGCGCCGGCCGGAGATGCCGCGGCGCTGGCCCGAGGCGCGCGGCGGCTCCATGCGATGCCGGCCGGTGAGCGGGCAGCACTCGGGGCGCGGGCTCGTCAGTTCTACCTGGAGCACTTCGACCGGAAGACGACGATCGAGCACATCGTGGACACGCTGTCCGCGGGGAGACGGTGAGGGATCACGTGCGAGTGACCGTGCTAGGCGGGGACGGGATGTTGGGCCACGTCGTGGTCCGGACGATGCGCGAGCGGGGTAATCACGTCACAGCGGTGACCAGGCGAGCGCCGCGCGGTGCTGCCTCCGCTGCGCTGACGAGCGTGGATGTGATCAGCGGTGTCGATGCGCGGGTGGCAGAGACGATGGCGGCTGCGCTGGCCGAGGCGCGGCCGGACGTCGTCGTCAACTGCATCGGCATGGTCAAGCAGCGCGCCGAGGGACAAGACGCGACCGAGGCGATCCTCGTCAACAGCCTGCTGCCCCACCGGCTGTCCACACTGTGCGCGCTCGCCGGCGCCCGACTCATCACGGTGTCGACCGACTGCGCGTTCTCCGGACGTACTGGTTCTTACCGTGAGGACGACGTGCCGGATCCCGTCGACGTCTACGGCCGCAGCAAGCTGCTCGGCGAGGTGCATGCTCCGCATGCGGTGACACTGCGGACGTCGATGATCGGGCTGGAGCTTGATCGAGCCACCGGACTCGTGGAGTGGTTCCTGGCCCAGAGCGGCACGGTGGGTGGCTGGGACAAGGCACTCTACAGCGGTCTGACAACGGCCGAGCTTGCGCGGGTGGTCGCCCTGGTGGCGCACGAGCAGCCCGAACTCAGCGGCTTGTGGCATGTGGCTGGCCCGGTCATCGACAAGCACTCCCTCCTGGTGCAGCTCGCCGGTGGCCTGGGTCGCGACGTGGACGTGGTGAGGAACTCGGACGTGGTCATCGACCGCACGCTCGACGCCACCCGATTCGCCGCAGCGACCGGTTACCGGCCTCCGACCTGGGACGTGATGCTGGCCGAGCTGGCCGACGAGATTCGCGTCAGAGAGGCCACGGCGTGAAGGCTCCGCGCCGGGTGCACAGGATGAGCGATGTCGCCGTGATCGGCCTTGGTTACGTGGGCCTTCCGCTCATCGTCGAGACGGCACGTGCGGGTCACCGCGTGTTCGGTGTCGATCGCAGCGAGGCCGTCGTCTCGGGCCTAGCGTCCGGGCGGTCCCACGTCGACGACATCGACGACGGCACCGTCCGTGGCATCCTCGGCCGCTTCACCCCGACGACGGACCCGGCGTGTATCACCGAGGCGGACACCGTCGTCGTGTGCGTTCCCACGCCCCTCTCCGGGGACGGTGCCCCGGACATGAGCGCGGTGGAGTCGGTCGGTCGCATGCTCGGGGAGCGACTCACCCCCGGCACGCTCGTCGTGCTGGAATCCACGACCTACCCCGGCACGACCGAGGACTTCTTTCAGCCTCTCATCGAGGCCCGCGGGCTGCGCGTCGGCAAGGACCTGCACCTCGCCTTCTCGCCGGAGCGGGTCGACCCCGGCAACAAGACCTACGGGATCAAGAACACGCCCAAGGTCGTCGGTGGAGTCACTCCTGAGTGCACCCGGCGCGCGGTCGACTTCTACAGCAGCTTCATCGACACCGTGGTCCCAGCCAAGGGCACCCGTGAGGCCGAGATGGCCAAGCTGCTGGAGAACACCTACCGGCACATCAACATCGCCCTGGTCAACGAGATGGCGCGGTTCTCCCACGAGCTCGGCATCGACCTGTGGAACGTCATCGACTGCGCCAAGACCAAGCCCTTCGGCTTCCAGGCGTTCTACCCCGGACCCGGTGTCGGCGGGCACTGCATCCCCATCGACCCCAACTACCTGTCCCACACCGTCCACGCCCGCCTGGGCTACCCGTTCCGCTTCGTCGAGCTGGCCCAGGAAGTCAACGTCTCGATGCCCCGGTACGTCGTCCGCCGCATCCAGGACCGGCTGAACGACGAGGGCAAGGCCCTCCGTGGATCGACCGTCCTCCTGCTCGGCGTCACGTACAAGGCGGACATCGCCGACGAGCGGGAGTCGCCGGCCGTCCCTCTCGCCGAGAAGCTGTTGACCATGGGCGCTGACGTGCGCTTCCACGATCCGTACGTCAGCGACTGGAATGCCGCCGAGCACGGCGAGCCGGAGTGGGTGCTCAAGGTCGAGCCCGACCTCCTCCAGGCGGCGCGCGAGGCCGACGTCGTGGTCCTCCTCCAGGCGCACCGGGAGTACCTCGGGGGCGCACTGGCTGGGCTGCCCGTGTTCGACACCCGTGGCGTGCTGACCGGCGACACGGTCGAGCGTCTCTGAGTGAGCCTGCGCGGGACGGTTCCGTATCAGGTTTACCGTCTGTAGTGCTCCAGCATCAGACAGTGGGGACTCACATGGGCAGGCGCGGAACCGAGCACGACGTCGAACTCCTCGAGCGTCCGTGGGACGAGGAGGAAAGCGGCTGGGACGTAGCGGTTCCACGCGGGAAGCGGCGGCTCCGCCGTGCCCTGATCGCGTTGGGCGTCGCGGTCACCGTGCTGCTCCTAGCCTTCGCCGGCGGCGCCTGGTACTTCACGAACCGCTACGCCGGGAACCTCGACCGGGTCGGCGCCTTCCAGGGGCTCGACGAGTCGCAGCGCCCCGCGTCGGCTACGGCAGGGCCGGCCGGGCAGGCGCCCCTGACCTTCCTCGTCGTCGGCTCGGACACCCGTGCCGACGTCCCCGAGGGAGAGACCCCGGGCGGCCGCTCCGACGTGATGATGCTGGTCCGGTTCACCGGCGACCGGCAGGACGCCCAAGTCATCTCGCTGCCGCGCGACACCTGGGTCTCCGTCCCCGGCGCCGAGATGGCGAAGCTGAACGCCGCCTACGCATGGGGCGGCCCCAGTCTGCTGATTCAGACCGTCGAGCAGCTGACCGGCGTCCGCATCGACCACTACGCCGCCATCGACTTCCAGGGCTTCGTCCAGATGACGGACGCCCTCGGCGGTGTCGACGTCGAGGTGGCGGAGACGACGTCCAGCGGCCCCTACACGTATCAGGCTGGCACCAACCACCTCGACGGTGACGAGGCGCTCGACTACGTCCGGCAGCGTTACGGCCTGCCCGGCGGTGACTTCGACCGGGTGAAGCGTCAGCAGGAGTACCTGCGGTCGGTGTTCGCGAAGGTGTCCGAGCAGAACGTTCTATCGGACGCCGGCGCGCTCGACGGCTTCCTCCTGGCGCTCACCGGCGCCATGACGGTGGATGAGGGGCTCTCCGACACCGCACTGCTCTCCATGGCAGCTGACCTCCGCTCGGTCCGACCCGGAGCGGTCACCTTCGTCACGGCTCCCGTCGCGGGCACCGGCCGGGAAGGCGCGCAGAGCGTCGTCTACCTCGATAGTGCGCGCGCCGCGCAGATGTGGGAGTACCTGCGCGAGGACACGCTCGCCGACCACGCGGGCGAGTTCAGCCTGGACACGCTCCCGGCCGTCCCCAACTGACCTCGCCCCGCGGCGTCCATCCGGAGTGTTCGCCGGTACCGGTGGCCACGGCCGGCAGGGCGCCGGGTCGTCAGCGACGGCTCCACGAGGAGTCCGGCGTCGCTCGCCTCTTCGGCTGCTCTCCGCCAGGAGTAGCCGTGCTCGTGAGGTTCCTGTGACCACCGGGAACGGGGAGCCGTTGCCTCGGTGTGTCCCTGCCGACAACCCGACGCGAGGCCGACGCGGAGCGCAGGCTGTCCCCATGCGGAGTGAACTGCCGATCGACCGCGCCGCCGTGCTCACCGGCTGGGGATACGCCACCGCTGATAACGCGCCACACGTGACTCGACACGCCATTCCCAGGCTGGCCGCGGACACGCACCGGGCCGTGTGCGGTGCCCACCTCCCGGTCGTCGACCGGAAGCAGTTGTGGGCGGCGGACGACGAGATCTGCTGCGCCGGCTGCGTCGCCGTGGTCGCCTAGCCTCTGCGGCGCGTGGAGAGCCCGAGCCGCCGCACAGCTCGAGTCGGTCGAACGTCAGTCGCCGCGAGCGTTTGTAGTCGTGCGCTCGGACGGCTCTCTGGTCAACGTCTGCAAAAGCGCGTCATGGTCGGCGCAGCGGTGGAGGCTGAGGTCCACCGCTGAGCACATGGGTCAGCGGTTCCCCGCGAATGCCGGGACAGGTGGCAGTCGCGTGATCCGCACCGTCTCCTCGGTCAGCGGTCGGACGTCGAGCACGGCCACGAGCGGAACGAGCGCAGTGGCGATCTCATCCACCGCGGCGACGTGGGCATCGGCGGGACCGTCGATCGGGTCGGCGATGTCATGGTCGCGGTTGACTCCGCGGCGCAGCGCCCGGGTCTCGGCGAGGTCATCGGCCAGCCGGGCCAGCCGGTCCTCGGGGTGTACCGAGCCGAGGTAGCCAGCGGGCAGACTGCCGGCCAGGGTGGCGGCCTCGCGCAGCGTGAACACCTTGCGCATCGCACGCGGCTGGAGTGCAAGCACCTCCCCGCGGTGACCGGTGGTCATCGTCAGCACGAGGTCCGCCCAGTCGATCTCCTCGCCGGTGAGCCGCCACGATGCGAATCCGGCAGCCCAGACGCCGTGCCGTTCCAGCGCCGCCGCCGTCAGCGGGTGCATCGGCCGCCCGTCCACCGCCCGCGTTCCGGCGCTGCGGCTCTCGAGCGGACGACCGGGCAGGCGAGCCGTCCATGCGGACATCAGGCGCTCCGCTGCAGCCGAACGGCAGATGTTGCCGGTGCACACGAACAGCAGGGCCATGCTCCCGTGATCGGCCACGGGGCCGCGGTCCTTGAGTCGGCCCCACCCGTCGACGTGCGCTGTGTCCGTTCGCCCGGACACTGGGCGGGTGCCCGCGACACCGACTTCGCCGTTCACCGTCCTGTTCGTGTGCACGGGCAACGTCTGCCGCTCCGCCCTGGCCGAGCGGCTGGGGCGGGCCTACCTCCGTGAGCTCCTCGGGGAGGAGGCCCAAGCCATCCGGCTGGTCAGCGGAGGGACACAGGCCGTCAGCGGCTCGGTCATGCACCCGGACAGCGCACTGGTCCTCCGCGGCCTCGGCGGGGACGCCGGGGACTTCCGCGCCCAGCACCTGCGCACCGCCCTCCCCGCCGAGGCGGACCTCGTGCTCGCCATGACCGGACGGCATCGCGACGCGGTGCTGGCGCTCGCGCCGGGGGCCCTGGCCCGGACCTTCACCCTCCGCGAGGCGGCGGACCTGCTCGAGCTCGTTCCGGAGGACGTCGACCTGTCCGGGCCGGATCTGGCGGAGCGGGCCCGCCACCTGGTCACGGCCATGGCAGCCGCCCGGCGGCGTCGACCCGTCACCCCGGAGGACGACGTCCCCGACCCGATCGGGCAGCCGCTGGAGGTCCACCAGGAGGTCGGCGAGGCCATCGCCGAGGCCCTGCTCCCCGTTCTCGCCCGCCTCGCCTCGCTCGCCGCCGAGCGGACCTGCTCCTGACGAGGGTCAGCGGGGGACGTCGGGCAGCGCCTGGTTGCTGTACTCCTTCGGCGTTCTGGGACAGCGAGTCGGTCGGCAGGCGACCCCACAGCCGCTCGCCCGCGACGTCGTCGAGGTAGACGACGTTGGCCGCGCCCTCTGTACCCGCGCGCACCACCCGGAGCGGTGGAGAAGTCGACGTCCTCGGGCGTCAGGCCGCGCAGCGAGGCGTCCAGTGACAGCATCCCGGCGTCGCCGAGCTGCTCGTCGCCTCGACCGCCGGCCGGGTGTTGCGTGACCAGCTCGCCTAGCGCAGTGGGTGCACACCGAGGGTGAGCGGTGGGTGTGGACCCAGTCGTCATCGGCGCCGACGGGAGGCACCACCACCAGGCCGGTCCGCGCGCCACCAGCGCCGTCAGGTCAGGAGCCCGGCGTCGGCCTTGGCGCTGAGCGCGGTGCGGACGGCGGCGTCGACCGTCGCGGAGAACTCGGGGTCGTTCTCGGCGCGGGCGACGATGGCGTCGATCATCTCCGTCACCAGGCCGGCGTCCATGGTGAGCATGAGGGTGCCTCCGGCCTCGAGGAACCGGATGGCCCGCTCCTCGGCCGGGATGTCCTGGACGGCCTGGGCGGCGCCGATGTCGTCGGAGATGACCACCCCGTCGAAGCCGAGCCGCTCGCGCAGCAGGTCGGTGACGACGACGGGGGAGAAGGCGGCCGGCGCGCTCGGGTCGATCTGGGTGTAGGTGGCCGACGACATCATCACGAAGGGCTCGGCGTCCGAGCCGGCGAGCGTGCCGAAGGCCGCGACCTGCTCGTCGTCGCGGGTGGTGACGTCGTCGGTGACGTTCCGGCTCTCGTCGGGGTTCTCCTGCACCCGACCGAGGCCGGGGAAGTGCTTGAGCGTGGGCGTGACCCCGTGCGCGGCCAGGGCGTCGGCGACGGTCCCGGCGGCGGCGGTGACGGCTTCCGCGGTGCTGCCGTACTGGCGGCCCCAGGCGCCGATGGGTGCGTTGGCGTCCTCCGTGCCCTCCGGGACGACGTCGACGACGGGTGCGAGGTTGAAGTTGATGCCGGCGCTGTCCAGGGACGCGCCCATGCCCTCGGCGAGGGCGGCCAGTTCCTCGGTCTGCATGCGGCCCTGGTGGGCGGCCGGCGGGAGGTCGGCGAAACCCGGGCCGGACAGGGTCTGCACGGCGCCGCCCTCCTGGTCGACACCGACCCAGGGACGCGGCCCCGGGGCCGCCTCCGCCCACCGTGCGGTCTCGGTGGCCAGCTCGGCAGCGGGGATGCTGCTGCGGCCCTGGAGGAAGACGCCGCCCACGCCCTCGGCGACGAAGCCGTCGGCGGGGGAGAGGTCGGCGAGCGCCACCCCGACGACGATGAGCTGGGCGACCTGCTCGCGGCGGTCCAGGTCGGCGAGCGCGGCCTCGACCGGGTCCTGCTCCGGGCTGCGAGCGGGCGAGGGCGCGGCACTGGACGTGCTCGGCGCCGTCCCGGTGCCGGCGGTCGGCTCCGCGCAGGCGGTGAGCAGGAGGAGGAGGGAGCCCACGACGGCTCCGAGGCGGGAAGAGCGCATCACGGCCATTCTGCGGCGACCCGCCGGCCGGCGGGTCGCCGCACTGCGCCCTGCCGGCGTGTCGCCGACCTTCTACGCTCAGCCCACCTCGTCTTCCCCACGGGGCGTCCTGTCGTCGATGCGTGTTGTGGAGCGTGGATGCCGCCGTTCGAGCTGACGTGGGGAGCGGCGACCGCCGTGGGCCAGCGGGAGGACAACCAGGACCGGTTCCTGGCTGCTCCGCCGGTGTTCGCGGTTGCCGACGGCATGGGGGGTCACGTCGGTGGTGCTGCCGCGGCGGAGGCGGTGGTCGAGGCCCTGCGTTCGCTGACACGGTCCGAGACGACGACCGTCGAGGCGATCAGGCTGGCGCTGCAGCGGGCCGACGGCGAGATCCGCGCGTTCCAGGGACCGGACAAGGCCGGCGCGGGGACGACGGTCGCCGGTGTCGCTCTGGTCGACGAGGGCGACGGGCCGCAGTGGGCGGTGTTTCACGTCGGCGACTCGCGGGTCTACCACTGGCACGAGGGCCGGCTCGAGCTCGTCACCAGGGACCACTCGGTGGTGCAGGAGCTCGTCGACGCCGGCTACATCACCGACGAGAGCGCCGGCACGCACCCGCAGCGGCACATCATCACGCGTGCTCTGGGCGTCGGTCCCCGTCCCGATGCCGACGTCGTCCTGCTGCCGATCGTGCCCGGCGAGCGCTTCCTGGCCTGTTCGGACGGCCTGACGGGTGAGCTGAGCGACGACCGGATTGCCGCGTCGTCCGGTTCCGATGAGGAGCCGAACTCCCTGGCCGCACAGCTCACGGCCGACGCGGAGAGCGTGGGTGCCCGCGACAACGTCACCGTGGTGGTCCTTCGTGTCTCCACGGCAGAACGGTCAGTAGGCCCCTGAACCACGGAGCACAGCACCGGCCGTCTTGCAGATGATCATGAGGTCGGAAGCCAGCGACCAGTTCTCCACATAGCGGACGTCGATGCGCACCGAGTCGTCCCAGGACAGGTCCGAGCGGCACCTCACCTGCCAGATTCCGGTGAGCCCGGACTTGACCAGGAACCGACGGTGCGTGTCGCCGCCGTAGCGCTCGACCTCCCTCGCCAGAGGCGGGCGAGGGCCGACCAGGGACATGTCCCCACGCAGCACGTTGATCAACTGAGGCAGTTCGTCGAGGGAGTACCGCTGGAGGACCCTGCCTACCGGGGTCACGCGCGGGTCGTTCCTCATCTTGAAGAGGACGTCGTCCGCCCTGCCGCCGTCCGCCGCCAGCGTCTCGACCATCCGGTGCGCGTTCTGCACCATGCTGCGCAACTTCAGGATGGTGCAGGTCTCGCCGCAGAGGCCGATGCGCTCCTGCCGAGAGCACCGGACCGGGGCTCGTGACCCGGACCGCGACCCCGATGCACAGCGGGATCGGGGAGAGCACCAAGAGACCCAGCAGAGCGGCGGTCCGGTCGAAGAACCCCTTGGTGAGCCGCCGGACTCCGGTCAGCTCGGGGCGGTCCATGTGCAGCAGGGGTGGCGCCGGCCGATTCGGCGGAGGGAGTCCCTCGATGGCGAGGCTCGGTGGGGCGCAGCCGGGAGGCGCGCGGCCGGCCGCGCCCGGCGGCGGAAGTCCCGGCGATGCGGCTGGACCTGCTCAGGAGCAAGCGCGGTGAGCGAGCGTCACGTGGACAGCGCGCCGGGTGTACCTGACCATAGGGTGCTCGATCGTGGTCCAGTCGGAGGCGATGGCACCGGATGCGAGGGGTGCGGGGCGTTGACGGTTCGACGGGTCCGTGTCCTGCCCTCGCCGGACCACGAGCGGGGACCCCGCCCGTGAAGATCATCAGCAATGCGCCGGACATGCCGTTCCCCGGGATCCCCCACGCAGGTGGCGAGTTCTACCGCCGGCACGCCGAGCTGGGGGGTCAGTCGCACGACCTGGTGGTCGTGGCTCCCCGGAACGAGGAGAACGAGGCGGCGCTCGCGCAGGACGACGCACCCCCCTACCGACGGTTGCTCGTGACCCCGCAGGTGCCGCGCGCTGGAGTGCGTTCGGCCTACTACTTCTTCCTGCTGTCCCGGGTCGTTCTCTTCCTGGGCGTCCGTCCCTTCTGGAAGGCGCTCGTCGCCGATCCGGACGAGCTCTCCGCATTGCGGCAGGCCGACCGGATCAAGCTGCAGTGGTTCAGCGCCCCGGCGCGCGGCAGTCCGCGGCTGCGACGCGGACTGCCGCGCACGCACCAGGTCGGGGTATTCCACGACGTCGTGTCGCAGGGGCAGCGTCGGATGTTCCGCACGCCGGGAGTGGCGCCGCGATGGCGGCTGGTCGCCCTGGTGCAGCTGATCCTGGCCGTGCCGTTGAGGAGATGGCTCCTACGTGTCCTGGACACGGCGGTCGTGGTCAGCGACAAGGACCGCTTGCTGCTGGAGCGGAGCGGTGGTCGGGCGCGCATCGTCGTCTCCCCACCCCTCGACGACGAGGACATGCCCTCGGTGCCGGAGGCTGCGCAGAGCGATCCGCCCGAGGTGCTCTTCGTGGGAGCGCTCGACCGCGTGGAGAACCAGGACGCCGCCCGGTGGCTGCTGGAACTCATCTGGCCACAGGTGTTGGCCGAGATGCCGGATGCCAGGCTGACGATCGCGGGGGCCGAGCCGAGCCGGTCCCTGCTCCCCGCGGCTGAATCGGTCCACAACGTCCAGCTCACCGGCTGCGTCGACTCCTTGAGCCCCTACTACCGGCGGGCGTCCGTGGTGGTGGCCCCCATGCGGCTGGGAGCGGGGGGCAAGCTGAAGAGCGTGGTCGCCATGCTCTGGGGGCTGCCGGTGGTGGCCACCTCCGTGGCTGCGGAGGGCGTGACGGGACCACGGGTCTTCTACGCCGTCGAGGACGACAGCACCGACTTCGCGAACGCCGTCGTCGCGGTGTTGAAGGACCCGTCGTCCGCGGACGGCGTCCGGTCGCGGGCCTTCGCGTGGTCGCACGACACCTACTCCACGGCACGGTACCGGCGCTCCCTGGAGTGGCTGTACTCGACCGGTGCGCTGCTCGGTGGCGGCAAGCACGCGCCCGCTGCGACGGAGGAGTCCTAGCGGTGGACCGGGTCCGGTTCGAGGACGTGAGCAAGCGCTATCTCCTGGGGGAGCGCCTGAACGCCCGGGAAGCCCTGGTCGCGGCGGCCCGCCGGGTGGTGGGCTCGGAGGCGACCCCGCCGGACGAACTGTGGTCGCTCAGGGACGTTTCGTTCTCCGTGGCCGACGGTGAGGCCCTGGGCATCGTCGGACGCAACGGAGCCGGCAAGAGCACGATCCTCAAGATCCTGGCGGGTATCACCTCGCCCACGCTCGGGGTCTCGCGGACGAGGGGCCGGGTGGCCGCGCTCCTCGAGGTCGGCACCGGCTTCCACCCGGAGCTGACCGGGCGGGAGAACGTCTACCTCAACGGGGCCATCCTCGGGATGAGCCGGCGCGACCTCGCCCGCCGGTTCGATGAGATCGTCGCGTTCGCCGGCACGGAGCGGTTCCTCGACACCCCGATCAAGCGCTACTCCAGCGGCATGCAGTTGCGGCTGGCCTTCGCCGTCGCCGCCCATCTGGAGCCGGACGTCCTGGTGGTGGACGAGGTGCTCGCGGTGGGCGACGCCGAGTTCCAGCGCAAGTGCATCGGGCGGATGGCGGAGGCCGAGCAGGAGGGGCGCACCGTCGTCTTCGTCAGCCACGACCTCGAGACGCTCATGCGGCTGTGCCGGCGGGGCATGTGGCTGGACGCGGGCCGCGTCCGGGACTCCGGGCCGGCGGAGTCCATCATCCGCGCCTACCTCGCGTCGGGCTTGGCGGACTCCGTGGCCGGGGGGACGCTGATCCACTCGGGCCCCCTCACCGTCACCGCCGTCCGCGTGGTCGGCGCCGACGGGAGGTCGGGGTCCGCGCTGTTCCGGGACGACCCCTTCACCATCCGGGTGGATTTCGAGCTCGCCGCCGAGGTCCCTGGACTCGACGTCGCCCTGTACGTGACCACGTCCGGCGGAGTCCGGGTGCTCGACGAGGCGCTCAGCGACCACGGCCTGGAGCGCTTCCCCTTGGGTGCCTACTGCGCCGAGATGTCGGTTCCCCCGGTGCTCAACTTCGGCGACTTCTCCGTCGGTCTGTGGATGGGCACGGCCCAGGAGGACATCCTCGACGAGCCGGCGGCCACGGCGTTCACGCTGGTGGGCACGGGGCACGACCGTCCCGACCGCGTACTGGCCATGACGTTGCCCTTCGTCGTCCGCCCCGCCGCTCGGTCGACATGACGCCGCTTGTCCGCCGGCGGTCGTGGCCGTGACGCCGCGCGGGCCGGCCGTGTCGGTGATCATGATTTTCCTCGACGCAGCGGAGTTCATGGACGAGGCCATCGCCAGCGTCATGGCGCAGACGGAGCCCGACTTCGAACTGCTGCTGTGTGACGACGGATCGACCGACGACAGCACGTCGATCGCCCTGCGCTGGGCCGCCGCGCACTCTGATCGGGTGCGCTACCTGGAGCACACCGGGCACGTGAACCGCGGGATGAGCGCGACGCGCAACCTCGGACTCGCCGCGGCGCGGGCGGACCTCGTCGCCTTCATCGACGCGGACGACGTGTGGCGGCCACGCAAGCTGATCGAACAGATGGCGATCCTGGAGGTCCATCCGGAAGTCGGCATGGTCTGCGGCACCGTCCGCTACTGGGGGTCGTGGAGTGGCGGAGAGGACGTTCTCGTACCGACCGGGCACGTCCAGAACCGGGTGGTCCGTCCTCCAGAGACCTCACTGCGGATGTACCCGCTGGGCTCGGCCGCCGCGCCCTGCCCGTCCGACCTGCTCATGCGCCGCGACGCCGTCGACGCGATCGGGGGCTTCGAGGAGGAGTTCACCGGCGCCCGGCAGCTGTACGAGGACCAGGCGTTCCTCTCCAAGCTCTACCTCGCCCGGCCGGTGTACTTCTCCGACTCCGTTTGGCTGGACTACCGGCAGCACCCTGACTCCTGTGTGGCCTGGGTGACCCGCGACGGCCGCTACGACGAGGTCCGCGAGTACTTCCTGACCTGGTTCGAGGGCTATCTGCGGCGGTTGCCGGAGCCGCCACCCCGGGCGGTGCAGGCGGCACTCGCCAGGGCTCTGCGGCCCTATCGACGACCCAGGGTCGACGCACTGCTGACCTCTCCCCGCAGGCTCGCAGCCAGGGGACGTGGTGTCGTCCGCCGTCTCCGTTCGGCTCAGGAGGCCAGTTCCACCCCGGGCTCGGATCCCGATCCCCACTGATTCCCCCTCAGGCCCTGGGGCAGCACCTGCCCCAGCCGCCGCCTGCCGCCGCCTGCCACGCGACGCGCCAGCAGGTGTACCCGCCGGGACAACGGCACGGCCCATCCCAGCTCACGGGCGAGGAGGACCTTCGCGAGGAACCGGACACCGTCGTCGGCGCGGACGATCTCCAGTCGGGGGACGTGCCGGAGATCAGTCTCGGCGGTCATCACCCCCGGGCGGACGTCGAACGCCACCAAATCGGCTGACCGGACCACCTCGGCCACGTGGCTGTCGCTCTCTCCGTACGGGTAGGCGTAGAAGCGGACGGGACCCAGCCCGAGACCATCAAGGTCGTCGACGCAGCCGTTGACCTCCGCCGCGATCTCGTCGGGTGCGAGAGCCGGCAGGAGCGGGTGGGTGCGCGAGTGGCCACCGATCTCGACGCCCTGGTCGCGCAGCCGCCGGAGACCTTCCGCGTCCAGGAGCCGTAGCGGAGGGCCGCCGTGGATCCGGTCCCAGGTGTTCTCTCCCCCGAGCAGGCCGCTCACGGCGAACGCCACGGCCTCGACGCGTTCGACCCGCAGGACGGCGATCGCCTCGGTCAGGTCGTCGTACCCGTCGTCGAACGTCAGCAGGACCGGCCGTCGCGGCAGGCCACCGCGTCCCTCGACGAAGGCGACGAACTCCTCGACGGTGATGGGGTGGAAGCCGTGCGCGCCCAGCGCGGTCAACTGCCGGCGCAGCTGTTCGAGCGGTACACCGTAGGGTTCCAGCACGCCGCACCCCCGCAGATCGGAGATGGCGTGGTAGGCGAGGACGCGCAGTGCGGCACGACGGCGGCTGGGGATGCCGCCGGCCTCACTGACACCGCGCCAGTACTCCAGCATCCGGGCGCGGATGAACACGTACCAGGAGAACCGGCCCGGCCGGTCTCCGATGCGGGCACCGAGCACGCGGACCGGCCAGGTGACGAGGCTCCACAGCGGAGCCCTCGACAGGGGGCGCGCCACCCGGCGGGCGAAGCGATCCCGGATGCCGTTGAGCTCGAAGAGGACCGGTGCCTGCTCGGGGTACTTCCGTGCGAACACGACGTCGGCCCGCCCGGCCTGGCGCCACTGACGCAGGTGTTGGCGCGCCGTGACGACGTACCGCTGGTGGCTGACAGCCCGCGGGTTGAAGCGGACGTCGTACCCCGCCCTGAGCAGCCGGTGGCCGAAGTCGACGTCCTCGTTGCCGAAGGAGCCGCCCCTGGTGAAGGCCAGGTCGAATCCCCCCAAGGCGCCGAACACATCCGACGACACCGACAGTTGTCCGGTCAGCATGTCGTGCAGGGTCAGCTCGGCGCCGGGCCGGGACAGGCGCACGAGGCGGTCCTCAGCCCAGTCACCCACAGCGGCGCTGATGGCCGTGTGCACCGACATGGGGTGCAGCGGCATGTGGCCGAGGACCGCGTCGGCGCCGGCAACGTGGACGCGGTCGTGCTCCGCGAGGAGGCGGGGATCGGCCTCCATGTCGTCGTCGAGGAACAGCAGGATGTCCCCCCGTGCGTGGTCCGCACCCAGGTTGCGGGCGGCCGAGGCGCCGGCGTTGGGCTGACGGACGACCGTGAAGGGGAAGGTGGGGCTCAGTTCGCGAAGCGCCTCCCACGTGCCGTCCGTCGACCCGTCGACGGCGACGACCACCTCGAAGGACTCGTCGAAGTCCTGTCGCGCCAGGGACCGGACCGCCTCCAGCACCAGGTCGCGGCGTTGGAAGGTCGGAAGGACGACGCTGAACCGGGGCGCTGCTGCGAGGACTGGGCCGGCGCGGTGCACCTCGGGTGCGGTCATCGGTCCTCCCACCGGGACGCCCGTGCGTCGCCGCTCACGGGGACGGGGGGGACGCGTAGGACCTTGACGTTCCACGTGTAGTCCCTGGCGGTCCTGACCCGGCTGTGGGCGGCGACCTCGTAGCGGCTCTCCAGCTGCCTCCAGATGCGCTGGGTGCGTGCGGTGTAGGGCGCGGCGAACATGGACGCCACCAGGTGTCCCCCCGGGACCAGGAAGGCCTCGTACCGGCGTACCAGCTCCAGGGGCTCGTCGAAGTACTCGAGGACCTCGTTGAAGACGATGACCTCGAACACCCGGTCGGGGACGTAGGTCTCGGCCTCGGCGCGCACGAAGACGGTCCGGTCGTCCTCGAGCGCCCGCGCCCGCTCAATGGCGACCGCGGATATGTCTACCCCCGTGAAGTGCTTGAACCGGCTGCGATCGAGCTGTTCCACCAGCAAGCCCTCGCCGCAGCCGATCTCGAGGAGGGAGCCGTCCGACGCCAGCAGGCGGCAGTACGCCGACACGACGCCGAACCGCGGCGCCTCCACGATCGAACGCAGGTAGTCCCACTCGGCCGATGCGTACTGGGCGTCGAGCAGGCGCTGCCCCTGACCCATCGGCCGGTAGGGCGTGACCCACGACAGGAGCTTGCGGCTGCGGTGGCTCACCTCTGTACCGGCCCGCCTCAGTACCCGTCTGATCATGAGCAGCAGGTCGTCCCTCCTGGCGGCTGACGCCACCCGACGTGGTGGGAGCAGGCTAGTGAGCAGGTGGCGCGGTCGCCTCTCCGGCGGCCAACGACGACGTGGCGCTCCGCAGGAGGACGGCGGGTTAGTCTCGGCCGTGCTCCCCGATCAGTCGGTACCGCCGTGGCGGGAGAACACCGCGCAGGGGATGGCCGACGAGCGCTCCTGGACGGCGCTGTGGCACTCGCGCGAGCTGATCGGCTACTTCGCCCTGCGCGACCTCAAGCTGAGGTACCGGCAGGCGTTCCTGGGCGTGGTCTGGGTGCTGGCCCAGCCGATCGCCAGCGTGGCGGTGTTCACGCTCGTGTTCAGCGAGCTCGCCGGTGTCAGCAGCCAGGGCGTCCCGTACCCGGCCTTCGCCCTCGTCGGCATGCTGACCTGGACCTACTTCTCCAGCGTGGTCGTCTCGGGCAGCGGTGTGCTGGTGACGAACGCCAGCCTGGTCACCAAGGTCTACTTCCCCCGCCTGGCCGCTCCAGCGTCCGCGCTCATGCCGCCGGCGGTGGACCTGGGGATCTCGTTGCTCCTGTTCGCGGTCGTCGCCGCGTACTTCCGCGTGTTCCCCGGGGTGCGGCTGCTGGCTGTCCCGGTCTGGTTGCTCCTGCTCGCGGCCACGGCGCTCGGGGTGGCCGTGTGGTTGTCCGCGCTGAACGTGCGCTACCGCGACGTCCAGCACGCCGTGACCCCGGTTCTGCAGCTGTGGCTGTTCGCCAGCCCGGTGGCCTACCCCGCCACTCTGCTGACTGGGTGGAAGGAGCTCGTCTACGCGATCAACCCGGTCGTCGGCGTCATCCAGCTCGGCCGGTGGTCGCTGCTGGGCACTCCCTGGCCGGGGTGGTCGCTGCTCGTCTCGACCGCCTCAGCCGCCGCCGTGCTCGTCAGCGGGCTGATCTACTTCAACCGCGCCCAGCGTTCCTTCGCCGACGTCATCTGATCCGCCCCGGGGCCACCAGGTGGCGTGCGCCGTGACGATGACCGGATACGCCTCGTCGAGGACGTCGAGCTTCCGGGGGTCCACTTCCTGCAGGGCGAGGCCCTGGAGGAACGCCGTGGCCGCGTAGGCGTTCCCGTGGCTCTCGACGGTCACGGCCTCCTCGCCGAAGACCTCCCCGAGCAACCGACGGACGGCCGCAGGGGTCAGCGCCCAGTACCACTGCTCGCCCCACTCGCCGCGGTCGATCGGGCTGATTCCCGGCACCGTGAGGAGCAGGACGCCGCCGGGCTTGAGGGCCACGTGCAGCTCCCGGACGGCCGCCGCCATGTCCCACACAAGGTGGAGGGTCTGCGTCAGGACGATGCAGTCGAACGCCGAGCGGGGGAGCGTGCCCGGCCGGCTGATGTCGCCGACGATCGTCGCCAGCGGGTTGCCCGCGTGCACATGCACGACGTCCTGGCGCTCGACCCGGTCACCGCCGAAGCGTTCCGAGTACGCGGCGTCGCCCACCTCGAGCACCCGCCCGTGCACGTGGGCGCGGGCGCGGTCCAGGAAGCCCTCGATGTAGTAGCGGTCCACCGGCAGGCCCCGGTCGAACCCGAAGTCATGGCTGACCGGGGTGGTGCGATCGAGGTCGCCGAGCCGCACCGCCCCCACTCCGAGGCGCCGGAGCTCCGGGTGGCGGCGTGCCACCGCGTTGCCCACGGGGCCGGGCAGTGCTCGAGCCCCCCGTGCGAGCGCCCGGCCGGCTAGTTCGCCGACGACCAGCCGAGGTGAGAGCCGCGCAGTCGCTAGGGCGGCGAGCAGTGCCGGCTCCCCGCTGGAGCGGGCCCGGTCGAGCGACTCCCGCGCGTAGCGGTCGCGGAGCCGGCGCTCGCCGGTGCGCCAGGCCCGCTGCCAGGTAGCAGGGTCGTCTGCCGCCGGTCGGTGCTGCCGATGGGCGCGGAGCAGTTCGTCGAGCCGCGCCCGGTGCTCGGGGACAGTGTCGCCTCCGTCCCGCCGTCGCGCGGTTTCGGTGCCGTGGGCGACGACGGGGTGCGCCCGAGCCAGCCGCAGGTGGGCGTCGTAGTCCACAGCCGCGAGATCCATTCGGAAGCCCCCGAGAGCCCGGAGGAGGTCCCGCCGGTAGAGCACCACGGCGTGCACGTCGATCACGCGCCCCTCCAGCAGGCCCGTGTAGGGGTCCTCGCCCAGCTCCGCTGCCCGGCGCGGACCGCTGGGCCGGCCCTCCGCGTCGATGAGGCGGAAGGTCCCGTGCACGAAGGCCGCGGCGGGGTGCCGTTGGGCGCAGGCGAGCCCCGCCGCGAGCGCGACTGGCGACAAGACCTCGTCCGCGCCGAGGAACTGAACGTGCGATCCGCGAGCGGCGTCGAGTCCGGTTCGGAGGCAGTCGGCCAGGGTGGCGCCCGGCCCGAGGTGCCGGAGTGCCGGCAGCGGGATCGTGCTGCCGGACAGGTCGCGGTCGCGGTCGCTGACCACGATCACCTCGGTTGCGCCGTGGGTCTGCGCCGCGACCGAGGTCAAGGCTTCGGCGAAGTGCGGTGCCTCTCCCAGCGCGGTGACCACCACGGAGATGCTTCCTGCCACGGGTCGACCAGCCTTCCTGACGCGGACGGAGCGCCGCCACCGTTCCGGTGCTCGCGGGACCGCCATGCCGATCGCCGTGACCGGCGGACCGCTGAGCTGACGGCGCCCGCGACCACAGCTTCCGTGAGGACGGCGGCGTGCGCGAGACCCTGCCTCCACGGGGTGACGGCTGTCGTCCGTTGGACCGGTGCACAGCTGGTGAGCGCCGGCGTGCAGGCGGTCGTCGGCTCGGGCATGCACCCGGACAGCGCGCTCGTTCTACGCGGTCTGGGTGGGGACCCGGACGGGTTCATCGCCCGTCGCCTGGTCGACGACATGGCCATCGACGCGGACCTGATCCTCACCGTGCCTGGCTGCACCGGCGCGATGTGCTGCGCGGTGCACCGCGCGCCCTCTCACGGACGTTCACTCTCCGCGAGGCGGCCGACCTGGTGGAGCTGGTGGGGGACGACGTCGACGTGCCCGGTCATGGACTGGCCGAGCGGGCCCGCCACCTGGTGAAGGAGCTCGCGGCCGCACGGTCGCGCCGGCAGGGCAGCACGGACGACGACATCCGGAACCCGATCGGCCAGCCCGCCGAGGTGCACGCGGAGGTCGGGGACGCCATCGCCGGTGCGCTCATCCCCGTTCTGGCGCGCATCGCGGCGTTGCACACGGCGGGCACACGCGCCTGAGCCAGGGGCTCACTGTCAGACGGCGACCGGTGCCGGCAGCCGGGTGCGGAAGCTGGTGAACAGGACGTCCGCCAGCGGCCGCAGCGCCGTCTCGATCCGCTCGGAGACCTCCAGGTGCAGGGATTCCCGCTGGCCGATGGGGTCGGCGATGTCGTCGAAGCTCGTGGTGGCGCGGTTCGCGCGGGCGGTGTCGAGTCGCCCACCGAGCAGGCGTGCGCGTTCGGTGAGTGACGTGACCGAGAGTCCTCCCAGGTCCGCACCGCTCAGCAGGTCCGCGGCCTCGGTCAACGTGAAGGTCTTCCGGAGCCCGCGCGGCTCCAGCTCGAGCACCGCCCGGCGCTGCTCCCGCGTCATCGTGATGACCAGGTCGGCCGTCTGCGCGAGTTCCTTCGTGAGGGACTGCGACCGGAAGCCGTCGGAGGTGATCCCGTGCCGGCGCAGGGCGGCGACCGTGTGCGGGTCCGTCTCCCGGCCCGGGGTGGCCGCCAGGCCTGCGCTCTCGATGTGGACGTTGAGAGCCTCGGGACTGCTGGCGAGCATCGTCCGTGCCCAGTCGGTGGCCAACCGCTCGGCGAACGGGGAGCGGCAGAGGTTGCCCGTGCAGACGAAGAGGATGCGGACATCGCGACGCTAGGGCGATCCACCGTGCAGGAGTCGTGGTCTTCCAGGTGGATCACCCGAGCTGGTGAGGTGCACACAGGCGTGTGTCTCGTAGACGGCGCGAGCAGTCAGCTGAGAGGAGGGATCGGCGCCGTTGTGAAGAGCTCCACGGCCTGCTGGCGGGCTCGGTGCTCCACGAGGCTGCGTCGACGCGGCGCGGTCGACGTCCCCACGCCTGTCCGTCCGATGCGCTGCCGCAGCCGAGTGTGCGGCTGCTGCACCATGCACAGCGTCGCGGCAGTGGCTGCCATGGGCGGCGATCCAGACGTTGAAGGCGAGCCAGGTGGAGCCGAGCAGGAACATCACGGGACGATGCCGGCCCGTGACCTGCGCTGACGGTGTAGCCAGTCGTCAACGAGTCGCGACCGGGACACCTGCGACGGCTGGGGTGGTGATCCGGGGAGGGGTGCCTCGGGGACGGTGGACGTTGTGCCCGGACACCCGTCAGCGGGGCACGTCGGGCAATGCCTGGGCGCTGAACTCCTCGGCGTTCTGGGACAGCGAGTCGGTCTGCAGGTAGCCCCACATCCGGTCGCCGGCCACGTCGTCGAGGTAGACGACGCTCGCCGCCCCCTCGGTGCCCGTGCCCAGCACCGGCGCGGTGAAGAAGTCGACGTTGTCCGGCGTCAGACCGCGCAGCGAGTACGCCAGCGACAGCATCTCGGTGTTGACCAACTGCTCGTCGACCGCGACCGCACTGGTCACGGCCAGCAGTGCGGCATCCAGCCGGCCCGGGTCGGTGAAGGTGTCGGAGTTGAACAGCTTGCCGAACATCGCTTGCAGGTACTGCTGCTGCCGGCGCACCCGGTCGAAGTCTTCGCCCGGCAGGCCGTAGCGCTGGCCGAGGTACCAACGGGCCTGGTCGCCGTCCAGGTGGTTGACGCCGGCGGGGAAGGTGTAGGGCCCGTTGCTCGTGGTCGGGACTGCCCCCAGTCCGGTTGACTCGTTCCGGTAGGGGTTAGGCCGCTGCTGCGGCGTGGGTGAGTGTCTCGTACTCGACGGGCGTGAGTCGGCCGAGTCGGCGTTGCCGGCGGCGGCGGTGATAC